>JBFIIZ010000020.1:0-10539 GCA_041601015.1 Minisyncoccia bacterium
ATATTCACCAAGAACTCCTCTTTGTTTAGGATTGTTTAGAACATTTTGAAGAGACTGAAGTTGGTCTGCAAAAGACACAACTTGTTTATTGGTCTCATCTAACTTAGTAAGCCCCTCTGTCACATCTCTTATTATCTTTGCAGATTCAGAAAACTGCGTTCTTATAGCGCTCTGCATCTCTTTAGTACTCTCACCAAGCTTAGTGTCTACCGTGCGCGATAAATCGTTGAGTTGATTTTGAATATATAAAAAACCTTTGTCCTCAGTTTCTTCTTCTTTTTTACGCCCAACAAAAAACCAAATTAGGCCTGTGTTAAGACCTAAAAAGAGTATTAAAATAAGAACAAAAAGCCCTGTAGACATGGCATTAGTTTACCAGCACCTTAGGTTTTCTCCAAAAAATATAATATTTTGCGGTCTCTATAGTCAACATATTAAATGCAGCTACAAATACAAGGGCAACAACATCAATAGGATGAAGCGTGGTTAGACTTAAAAGATTTCTTAAAGGTTCAAACGCAAGAGCTGCAAACAAAGTTATTACGCTAGTTATAATAGATATCAAAAGGAATCTATTTGTAAATATATTGATTTTCCAAATAGGTTTTGAGAAGCTCTTCATTGAAAGTATGAAAAAAATAGAATCAAACGAAAGTGTTACAAACATAACAGTTCTCAACTCTTCTATAGGTAAGCCCATATTCCTCAAAAACATATACAAAGCTAGAGTGAACAGACCGGTTATGCTACCTATTGCAAAAATCAGTTTTTTTATGTTCCCCGTAACCAAATTTGAGGCAGAACTAGATCTGGGGTTTCTTTTCATAACACTATCTTCGGCTGGTTCGAAGGCAAAAGCAAAATTAAGCAGCCCCCCCTCAACTATATTTACCCATAAAATTTGTGCGGGAAGTATGGGAAGAGGTACCGCAAACAAAAAAGCCCCAGCTATTAAAAATATCTCGCCAAAAGATGTAGAAACCAAGTGAGAAATTATCTTCTTTAAATTATCTATAATCCTTCTTCCTTCTTTTATTGCAGACACTATTATTGAAAAACTATTATCAAGCAATATAAGATCAGATGCTTCTTTGGCAACGTCTGTTCCAGAGCCAACCGCTATACCTATATCTGCGCTACGTAGAGCTGGAGCATCGTTTATACCATCACCTGTCATCGCGACAATCTCTCCATGGTTTCTTAGGACATTCACCATTCTTAGTTTTTGAGAAGGGAGAACTCTTGCAAAAATTTTCACTGTAGAGATTTTTTTATAAAGTTCTTCGTCTGAAAGATTTTCTATATCAGACCCAGTTAAAACTTCTGAGTTTGATCTTGCAACGCCCGCTCCTATTGCAATTGTTTTAGCGGTGCCTTTATTATCACCTGTTGCCATAATAACTCTTGCGCCGGCACCTTTAACTATTTTTATAGCACCCCTAACATCTGGTCTTATTGGATCACTAAAGACCAAAATACCCACAAAAACAAGGTTTTTTGAAACATCTTTAGACATTTTGTCTTTAGCGTCTCTTTTTATTTCATCGCCTTTTATGTCTTTATAAGCTATAGCAGTCATTCTTTTTCCCTCAGCACCTTTATTAGATTGTATATCTGTAAATATTTTTATTACTTCATCACTAATGGGTGTTTTCTTGCTGTTCTGATAAACAAAAGAAGATTTAGCCAAAATGTGCTCAGGCGAACCACTAAAATAAAGTCGATTATATTGTGATTTTGGTTGTTTATTCAACGACACCGCGAACCTGTTCTCAGAAGAAAAAGGTAAGAAATCAATTCTTTCATCGTCTTTCATTTTTTCCTGACTTATATTAGCCTCAAGCCCGGCCATAACGATCGCTTTTTCTATAGATCTACCTCTAACTATCACACCCCCTTCTTCTGTTTCGTTTTCTTCAACAAAAGCATCAGAGGAAAGTACTGCCATTTTCAGGAGCTCAGAATTACATCTGTTTTTTTTATCTTCAGAACAATCCCCTGCTAGGACATCGAGAGAAAACAATGATTCGATTCTCATCTTTGCTTGAGTGAGTGTGCCTGTTTTGTCTGTAATAATTATTGTAGTGCTACCGAGGGTTTCAGCTGCAAGTAGATTCCTTACAAGACCTCCTTTTTTCAAAATCTTTTCCATGCCTATTGCAAGGGTTGCGGTAAGGACGGCGGGTAAACCTTCTGGCACAATGCTCACCGCAACAGCTATAGAAAGAAGTAGCATTTCAAAAAGAGACTCACCTCTTACAAGACCTAGTGCAAATATCACAAAAACAGACGCTATCGAAACGTAAGAAATAAAAACAGCAAGCTTGTGAATACTTTTTTGTATAGGAGTTTTTACAACATCCTCTTTTGCTAGTTCTTTTGCTATACTGCCAAATTCAGTCCCTCCACCAATCTCAACAACAACACCTTTTCCAAAACCAGAAGCTATAAGAGTACCCATCCACGCCATATTTGTTTGTTTAGATATAGATACGTTTTTATTTATAACATTAGAATCTTTTTCCACAGACACCCATTCCCCGGTAAGCGGAGCTTCATTTACAGTCAGGTCAGTTTCCTCTAATATTCTAACGTCAGCCGGTACACCCATTCCTGCTTCTAAAATAACCAAATCTCCAACAACAACATCTTCCGCTAGGACTCTTTTTCTCCGACCACCGCGCACAACTGTCGCATATTTTTGTTGAGATTTATTTAGTTTTTCAAATGCTTTAGAGGCTCGGCCTTCCTGAAATAGGCCTATTATTAAATTTACAAACAATGCTAAAAATATAACACCAGCGTCTAGGTATTCTTTCAAAAACAGTGTAGCAACACCAGCAATTAACAATATCAGCACAAGGGGGCTTTTTAGTTGGTTGATTATCTTTATCAAAAAACTAGCTCTTTTTGCTCCAGAAAAAACATTTTTACCATATCTTTTATGAAGCTCCCCCACCCTTTTATCTGTTAAACCAACAGAAAAATCGGTAGACAACCTGACCTCCAGTTGGCTTTTTTCTATTTGATACCACTTAACTTTAGTTTTAAATGGTATCGAGTCTTTTTTATTATCGATTTCTGCAGAAGAAATCTGAGTTTGCATAATTTATATTATTTACCTATCTAATCTTTTTTATCTTTTTCTTTCTCTTTCTCTATTTCCTCCTCCTCTTTCTTTATCTCTTCTTCTTGAAATTTCTGTACCTTAGAAAAATTGAAAAGTGAAAACATCAAAATACTTGCGAAAACAATACCAACTAGGTTTATTACAAACAACAAAATTGCACCAGAAAACACATTCCTAGATAAAAGAGCAACAGCTATACCCACGGCTGATAGAGGTGGTAACAGAGTTACTGTGACGGCTACCCCAGGAAGTGTCTTTTGAGCTTCTTGTCTTACCCACGAATATGAAGCAATAACACCAGAAAAGAATGCCACAAGTACAAAAATAAAGTTTGGAGTACTCGCAAGAATTAATTGATCGGTAACCTCATTATCATGAACAAGAAATGCGGTAACAAAAGAAACGCCGAATACCAAAAGTATAGACCTTCCAAGTATTTTTAAAGATCGTAAAATTGCATCTCTACTTGAAGTTGCTATTCCCATACCCAAAGCAAGTATAGGAAACAAAATTGGCGCTATAAGCATTGCGCCAATGATAACGATTGAGTTATTTAGTATAAGGCCTAGGGTTGTGATAAAAGCACCAAATGAGAGAAAAAGATAAAATTCTTTAGTTGCCCTACTCTCTTCAAGTAAGGTGTCAACTGTTTTTTTCTTCTCAAGCGCGCTTGTTAAAAATACAGAGTCTTTCATATAGACATATTATACAGTATTAGTGCCTCCTCTCAATTTTATATAAATGTGATAATATCGTATACATATGCAAGAAAATATACAAAAACAAATGCAAGAAGCGTTAAAAGCTAGAGATGAGCTTAGGCTTTCTGTATTACGTGGAATGTTATCTGCGTTTACAAATGAATTAGTAGCAACAAAACGAACCCCTCAAGAAAAACTTTCAGATGATGAGGTTATTTCTGTTATAAAAAAGCTCGCTAAACAAAGAAAAGACTCAATAACACAGTTTAAAGCAGGAGGAAGAGAAGATTTAGCAGGAAAAGAGGAAAAAGAGCTTACTATATTAAGCGAATATCTTCCAGAAATGATGTCAAAAGAAGAGATTGTTAAGATTGCAGAGGCCAAAAAAATTGAGCTTGGTGTAGAGGATAAATCTAAAATGGGGATACTTATGGGTGCTATCATGAAAGAGACTGGCGGTAAAGCTGATGGAAAAGACGTAAAAGAGGTTGTTGAATCTTTATTTTAGTGAATCAAATTTATATTTGGCTCTATAAAGCCATATTCTTTAGTTATCCACAGATTTTTTAGCTAAAAAAAGTGGATAAACTTGTGGATAACTTATGTATAAGTATATAATAAGTAACCAAAAACCCACACATAAGTGTGGGATTTGTTGTGGGTAAGTTTAAATATTTAGTCCAATATTCTAAGGATTTTCTGAAATCCTCATATTTTAGCAAAATTGTGGATAACTCTGTTGGTAACCTGTCAGAAAGAAGTGGATTACTCTATAACTTCTGCAATGTCTCCTTGGTGTTCAGTACTAGAAGCGTCTTGAAAGTAACTAGTCACCATTAGAAAAACAACACTTAAAGCTATAATCCCAAAAAATCCTATAAGAAATTTGAAGTATGTTTTATTTAAGATATTAAACATGTGTTTGAATTATTAAATAGAACCCCCTGATTTTAAAACATCTCTTAATGATAGCAGACTTGCGTCACTAGGTAGCTCTCTAAGGCCCATTTCTGCGATTTCTATAGCCTTCGTTCTATCTTTCATACCATATAGGTATAACTCTGCTATATTGTAGTACAGAGGTGGGTATTTAGAGTTTATCTCAAGAGCTTTCTTATACGATTCTTCTGCTTTTTCATAATTCTTTATATAACGAAAGTATAAGCCTCCAAGATTAATCATAGACAATTCCTCAAGGGGTGCTAATGCATAAGCATATTCCCATGCCTCTATTGCGGCTTCATAATTACCACCAGATTGCCATATATTCCCTATTGCAATCCATGAATCAATGTCCAGATGGTCCGCTTCTAATATCTTAACCAAATCATCAAGATTTTTCTGTGTCTTTTCTGTTAATCCACTTGTTTCCCTGTTTAATGAGGGTATTTTAATTCCCGGATCTTCTGGTGGAATATAACTTATTTCCACGCCCTCTAAGTCATCTATGTTTATTGGTTCTGATTCAACCACTTGTTCGGTATCTTTTTCTACTCCATTAGGTTTATAAATACCTAAATAAACAAAGTACGCAACAATAAGCAATATAATTACCAAAAAAGGTATCATTATTCTCTTTATCATAGGCTGTATTATACCAATAGAAATCTACTAGACAACACAAAAACCCCGCCCTGCCATATGGCAAGTGTCGGGGTTTTTGTTGTCCGTAAAGGACTACTTGAGCTAATTTAACTAGATTAGACTAGTTAGATTAGTTTGCTCGTGTCCAACTTTGAGTTGGGAAGTTTCCGTTTGAAGGGAATCCAGGCATACCATAACCATTTGTCCAGTCTTGATTATTCTCAACAGCTGCTGTAACTACAGGAGTTGTTGTAGAGAATGGCGACCAAATAATGTTATTAGCTGTTGCCTCTGTACCAGCTTCAATGTTTGTCACGTTATCCATGTGAACCGTTGTTGTGATTGCGTCTGGATAAGCTGTGTCAGCAAGTAGAGTCAAGTTAATTGTCTCTGCTACTGAAGCTGTGTCATCAACTGTTGCTGCTTTCAAGACATATGTCTTTGAGCTATTTGCAGGAACTAATTGAGCTTGTGAGGTTTGTGTACCTGTTAGCTCAAGAGTTGTAGCTGCAAGTGTTGAGACTGATGAGTTAAACGCTACTCCGTCTCCGTAAAGTACGAAGTCTCGAACCGCTCCACCAGTTGTAGCAACTGTAAATGTGAACTTCTGGAATACTACTCCTCTATTGTTAGGGTTAGTTACTGTGAACTTGTACAAGTCTCCACCTGGAGCAAGTGTACCGCCAGTACTTGTAACCGCTATAGAAGGAACAGTTCTGAATACTCTCAATCCGTTTGTGGTTACATCAGATGTGGTTCCACTTGAGATTGTGCTTCCTGAAGATGCTCCTGTTCCATAGTTTCCATTAAGTCCTACGTTATCTCCATCATATGTAACAGATAGGAATGCTCCAAATGAAGCAGCTGCACTGTTAACACCTTGTGAAGATAGACTACCCTTAACTGTAATCAATACTGACTCACCAGCAGGAACCGTTACGGCAGATGTTAGGGTTGATGTAGCATTGTCTGCGCTTGCGCCAACAAACTTAGCTGTACCAACTTTTACGCCATCGTGCCATAGAGTTACTTCTTCATTTAGAAGATCTGTTGGTGTGTTTGATGCTGTGTTACCAAGCTCAAGAGCAACTCTCTTGATCATCACATCCTCTTCTGCTCCAGCTGTAAACCTGAAGGCTGCAAGGGTCACATCTGTTGAACCAGCTTGTGCCATTTTGTAGAGAATTGATGTATCAGCTGTAACTGTGTATGAACCACTAGCTGCAACTGTCATTGTTTGACCTGTTGCTGCTGTCCATGTCTCAGTTATAGTTTGTCCACTTGTTGCTCCAACTGCAGCAGTGTAAGAAGACGCGCTGTCTTCAACACCCCATTGGTGTGTTTCGTCTGCTGAGGCTGAAGTAGAAAGATCACACTTTAGAGATACAGTCTTAGCTGTTCCCTTAGGAACGACAAGACCACCACTCGTAAACGTAAATGTTTCTGTTGAACCTGAAGCTACACTTGGTTGTAGTACCTCAGTGATCTGAGTACTTCCATCGTATAGGTAACAACCAGTTGTGTCAGCCACGTCGCCTGAGAATGTGTGTTCTGCGATAAATGTTGACATTCTTACATCTTCACCAGAAGATGTTGCGTCAAATGTATATCGAGCAAACTCAAACCCTTCCGTTCCAGCAATAATATTTCTTGATGTTGGTTGACTTGAAACGCTTATTGCAAGTGAACCAGTCTTAACTGTCATGTTTTGTCCGGAAACAGCGGTTGAAGGTGTTGGTGTAATGCTTACACCCGTTGTGTCACCCTTAACTGTTGTCCAACCTGTTACGGTTGTTGACGCCTGAACAACATCGTTGTTTGAGAAGTCAGTTCCATATTTTGCAAGAAGTTTAATTCTTGTTATTCCAACAGGGAATGTTACAGAATCGCTAAATGAAATTAACTGATACTGATCTGTGTCAGTTCCATCTGTAGCTGAAGCAAGAACGTTTCCATTCTGGTCAACAACAGTAATTCCTGTTATATCAGCGATTTCTGATGAACCTGTTGTGATACCTACACCAAACTTCATTGTTTGTACTGTAATAGGCTCTCCTCGTACATCAACTGTGAATCCTCCTAGAGGCTCTCCAGCTAAGTTATACGCAACATTCTGTGAAGGAACACCTTGTGTCCATCCACTTACTGTCATAGTACCCGCACTAATTGTGTGTGAGTATGCGTCATAGTAAGGATCGTCCGTATCATCGAAGTTTCCATCTGTTCCACCTGAGTCAGCTGCATAAGCTGGTAGAGAACCGTATCCGTAAGTCTTTCCTACTGTGTATACGTCTGAAGATTTTTGAATTTCAAACTTGATTGTTCGTGTTGAACCGTTGATTACATCACCTCTTACAGACACCTCCTTTGAGTTACCCTTTGTTACAAGGATACCTTGTCCAGGAAATGTTGTTGTGTAGTAATCACCTGAAAGTGTTGTTGGGTATGATACTCCGTCAACAATTGTTACAACATTTGCCAAGTCTGTTACTTCAGATGCTGAACCTACTTGATTCCATCGGATTGACTTGAAGTACATGTCTTCATTTGAAGCTGTCCACTTAACAGATGTAAATACTTTATTCACAGTACCTACGTCAAGTGAAGCGTCCGCTGAAGAAACAAGTGTTCCATTTGATGGACTTGTGAACTGTCCAACAGTCAGCGTTGCGTTAATTGTGTGTCCTGCTCCAGTTATAGGAAGTGCTCCTGAAACTGTAGCTGAAGAATTAACCGCTACAACAGAGAACGCAGGAACCTCTCCTGCTCGTGTGCTGTTATCAGCCGCCATGTTTGCAGCAACTAAGTAACTCCTAGTTGTTCCAGCTGGAACAACAAATGATGTTCCTAGTGTTACTTGATGGTTTGAATTAAGTGTTCTTGCGATTCCGATTTGAGCTCCTGTAGTTTCGTCGATAAGAACGATTCCAGAAAAGCTTGTGTCTGAAGCAAGTCCTACTCTTTCAACTACTACGCTGTTCACAGTAACGTCACCGTCTGATCCCGCTGTAAGCATGAATCGTGTAAACGGTACTCGCGCTGCGCTATCAGGTGCAAGTGATGCAGCTGGTTGTGTGCCGGCTGAAACTGTAAGACCAGTTCCTGGTGTTACCACTGGAGGAGTTGTTCCTCCTGTGTCACCACCTCCGCTTGTTCCTCCTGCAACCTCTGCGTACTTAGCTTGTGAGATTGGTCCGAACCATCCTACTGCAGGTGATACTCCATTAGCTGCCTGCCACGCTGCAACTGCAGCTGTTGTGACTGGGCCAAAGTATCCAGTTGAACCGCCCGAGAACGTGAAGTGTCCTGTGCCTGTCAGGTAATCCTGAAGACAAGTAACATCAGCACCACTCACTCCGTCATGTAGACTTCGTGTCCAGGTACATGCTCCACCGCCAGTGGTAGTTGTTCCTCCACTGCTTGGTGCTCCACCAGTTAGAGAAGTTCGAACGTTGTTTACAACGCTTGAGTCTGCTCCAAATGATTCAAGTAAACCGATAACTGCATCGATTTGTGCTTGTGTTAGTCCTGCTGCATGTGACATGCCCACAAAACCAAACATCATGAATACACCAGCCGTAAGGCCAACCACTCCCGCCGTAACTTTTGCGAATCGTGATTTTGTAAATTTACTCATAACTATGTGTTAAACAACTTTTCCCGATTAATAATAATATTGGGTCTAGTTGTTGTTGTTCCAATTTATCTCCCTATATATAAGAGACAAATCAAAACGTTGTTAATAATACCTATCGCTTTAACAAGTTATCTATCAACCTAGATAATTTTTGTTTTTGCGATCGGGACCAAAACTAATAATATGTACATTTCTGTATACAGAAATATAACCTTTTGTTTACATATTATTTCTGTGTAAAAACCTACACAAAAATTCTATGTTCAATTTCAGAATATGAAATTTTCAAAGGTCATTCCTGTCCGACTTTTAAGATAATTATCCTCCAAAGGACGACCAGCCTGATTTTGCGAATTGTGCCGTACACAAAACGCATATACGGGTCTAGTCACCCTAATGAAAATAATTATATCCGAGATACCTCTCTTCTTGCAAAAAGTCCTTTGTGGATAACTAAATCCACATTTTCCTACACGAAAAATCTTTCACTTTTTTCGCGCACTGACACATCCATTTCAGACTAAAATCCTCTCATATTTACACCCTAAAGTCAATGAAAATATAGCAATAAAAGCTATGTTTTAAGGGATATTTTTAACTATTCGTCAATAGTAAAAATTCAAAAATTAATTTGACAAAGAGTACCTGCTCCAACGCCTGTCTCCTTCTCTTTTTAATACACCTTCAACCACCATTTCCAAAAGCTCTCTCTGTATGGTTTTTTGGCTAAATTGAGGTAGTCTCAACGCAACCTCTTTAACCCCTATATCAGACTTGTCCTTTAGCAACTCTAGTATGGTTTCTCTCCTTTTTGATTTTTTAGTTTCAACGCGAGAACCAACCTTTACATCGTTTGATTGATAGGTTTTCTTCTTAATTATTGATTTAGTGTTTAAATATTCCTTTTCAAGCACAAGATCTTCTTTTTTCCCCTCAATAGCTGGTACATGAAAATCTTTTTTAGATAGCAACAAAGCCGTATTTATATCAAAATGCTCCTCAAGGGTGCTATTAAAATAATTCAATTCCCTTTCCAAAATAGAAAAGTTCATCTCCGATATAAAACCAGAACTCTTAGCTATTTTTGTTAAAGACAATATTTCCGGAATAGTTTGTGTTGTAATAGAAAAAACAATAATCTGTGTTTCATTGTTTATATAGGACATATTGCTAATAGAAAAAATGTCTGATAGCAACTTCAAAGCACTTTTCCTAAGAGAAAGTCTTATAGGGTCCGATGTTGGTATAAAATTTGACAAGGCGTATACAGCGCTAGAAATCTTTTCAGCTTTCTTAACTGAATATTCGATAAAAGCATTGTTTTTATCGGACATTTTTTGTAGAGAGGTATTGTTTTTGTCTTTTATGTTTTTGTCCATTACCTTTTGTCTTATAGGTTTCTGACCTATAGTTTTGTCCTATATTATATATCAGACATTTCATTTTGTAAAGGTCTTTTTGCTGTCCTATACACACATATCTCGCCA
>JBFIIZ010000021.1:0-9346 GCA_041601015.1 Minisyncoccia bacterium
ACCTCGCCGTCGGGGTCGACCTCCTCATAGAGCGCCACCGCGATGCCGCGATCGGAGAGCGCTCGCACCACTTGATCAGCTTGGGCCCGATCGAGCTCGAATGAACCCCCCACCGGCATCCGCCGGTCGCGCCGGTAGTCGACCCCCAATGCCACCAGCCAGCTGAGCCCGGCCCCGATCACAACAGCCGGCAAAACTGGCTGGTCGAGGATCCAGGCATAGGCGGCGCCGGCCACGGCGCCCGGGCCCAAGACCGCCAGCCAACCGAGCAGATTCAGCTCGACGGTCCTGAACCCGCCGGTCCTGGCGAACTCGCCAAGCGGAGCGAACCAGCGCCGCCGTCGCAGCGGGACGGTCACGAATGAGTTGTCCTCCTCCATCCGGGGAAGGTAGCGGAGCCGTCATCCGAACACACTTCAGGACCAGAAGTTGGTGTGGCACAAAACATAGAAATCTCATTTCCACCTATTGTTGAAAGTTGGTCTATGAATTCACCGTTTGAGGCGTTATACTTTTCGTTTTTATTTTCATCTGCAAAAAATATAAAGGAGTCGTTTACCGAGTCAATGAAGTAAACACCGTATGCTACATCAAAGTTGCCAGTACCAACCCCAAACTCTTTCACACTAACACCATAACTCTGCGCTTCCCTTATTTGTAAAGCAACCTCATACGCAAGATTGGTTATTGAAATACTTGAATTAAATTCAGCGTTTTTGACTAAAGAAATAGAGGTAATAAGAACAAAAATAGTTGTAGTTACCAGAAGCTCTACTATAGTAAATCCACCAGAACGGCACGGGTTATTGGCCGAATACGTTTTAATTCTTATTTTATTAAGAAATTTATACATACTATAGACCTATATTAAAAATATTAACCTCAAAAAAGAAAACCACCCAAAGCCCTATTATCAAAAAAGGGGCAAAAGGAATTTCGCTCTTTAGAGACAAGTCACCGTTTTTGTTTATCTTTTGTATTGCTAGGATACCAAGACTCACAAGCGCGCCTATCCAAAAACCAAGAACAACAGATGAAATCCCACCCAATACACCCAAGAACAGACCCATACCAAGAGCAAGTTTTGCATCTCCTAACCCCATCCACTTGCCTTTGGAGAAAAACCAGAAAGAAGCAAAGAATAGATAGAGCCCAATGCCTGTTATAAGAGGGTCAGAAGTCCAAAAAACAGCACTAAAAGTATTTCCTACCAAGAAATTAGAAAGAAAAGCAAGAAACACAAACCAATACACAAAAGTGTTTGGAATTATTTTGTGCCTCATGTCATATATCAAAATAGCAACAAGTAGAGCAAAAATAATGCATGTCAGCAAGGCTTCTAAGGTAAAACCAAGCGTCCAATACACACCTGCAAAAAGTACACCTGTGAGAATCTCAATAAGTGGGTATTGTATAGAAAAACTAGAACTACACACTCGACACTTCCCTCTCAATATAAAGAAACTTATTCCGGGGATTAGGTCATACCAAGCAATTTCTGTGCTACAAGACATACACTTAGACCGAGTCATCATAGAAGCACCTGTGTTATAACGATATGTATAGGCATTCAAAAAACTACCGATAATCGTTCCTAACACAAAAGATGCAAGTATTAAAACCGCTGTCATGTTTTTTTATTATATGAATTCATACAACTTAATACCATCAACCTGGTAATTGGCTCTTATCCCTATTATCCCCCATTATATGACGAGCATATAATGCGTTCGCTCGGTCCAAATGAAGACCTCAATCTTTCTCTCGTATACAATGTGTATATAAAATGCACAAATTGTATACTCGATCAAGATTGACTTCATTTTTTCCTCACTGCCCATTATACAACCAAAAACCCCATACTTTTAGGGAAAAATATGGGGTTTTGGGGTTAATTCTCTGTGTTAGGGTTTTATGTCGTATAGCGTTGCCGGTGTGCCATCAAAATCATCTGCACTCCCTGTGCAAACCGTGCCTGCGGTAGCATCCATATCTGAGTCAAGCGCCTGATTTGTGTCCTCTTCTAATGTTGCTCCTATGTGATAACTAGAACAAACTGTACCCGAACCAAGTGCTGCATATAGATAAGCAGCTCCTGTTGAAGGATCTGTTGGTACTGCTGGTAAATAACCTTGTGTAACCAAGTCGTTTAAGCTTGTTGGATAAGATGTATCGTTTGCGTCAGCATACAACTCAAGAGCTATCTTCATTTGAGCTACATCAGAAATACGTCTTGCATCTCTTGACTTAAGCCGAGCACTGTTAAGTGAAGCAAGAACAACGGATGATAGGATTCCGATGATTGCGATTACAACCAAGAGCTCTATCAAAGTGAATCCGCCACCACCTCCTTTTGATTTTATGTTTTTCATAAACAATTAAATTGGAAAACTAATAAATTAACCTTTTATAAGATTGTATTCTTAATTATACAAAACATATGTCACAAGAACCCTTTTCCTATGGGGAAAAGGGTTTTGTGAATCGTTAAATCAATATAACAAACTAAGGACTAACCCTGTGGTTTGCTGTACTTGTTGTAACGTTTGTACCCGTACAAGTTGTTACAATCGCTGAATGACTTGTGTTTTCAAGCAATGCGCCAACACAGTAATCAGCTCCAGAACTTAGTTGGTCATAAGGATAAGCTGAACCTGTTGAAGGATCTGTTGGAACCGTTGCTATATTGCCATCAGTTGCCAATGTCGCAAGGTTTGCTGGATATGTTCCGTTATCATCATAAGATAGTTCCAAAGCAAGTTGGAGTTGTTTTATATCCGAGATTCTTCTTGCGTCTCGTGATTTCTCTCGAGCACTGTTAAGTGAAGCAAGAACAACGGATGATAGGATTCCGATGATTGCGATTACAACCAAGAGCTCTATGAGTGTGAAACCTTTGTCTTTTTTCATCATTTTAAATAAAATAAACTTTTAATTAGCAAAAATTTTTGCAAACTACATTTGGCAATACGTTTGCTTGTAGCAAACTCGACCGCATCGCCATTACATAACAATCATTATATCGCCTTTTTGAGGGCTTAAATAAAGGAATCTGTGGATAACTAAAATAACCTATACACCCGTTGATACATTGTATATAGGGATAAGCACCGAAGCCAATAGAAGACCTACACCTAAACCAAGCATAACAATCATAGCTGGTTCAATAAGGTCCACTAATGTGTCAACCGCGCTAGTAACCTCTCTTCTGTAGAAACTCGATAAAGTTTTCAAAATATTACCAAGCTGACCAGTTTCCTCTCCCACTTTCATCATCTGTATCATTATTTTTGGTATTTCATCAAATTGACCAAGGGATTCGGAGACCGTTTTCCCGCCCTTCACAGACTCAGCTGCTTTTAATAGAATATTTTGATAAACCTTATTGTCCACCACACCAGCTGTAACCTCCAGAGCTTTTAGCATGGGTATTCCTGAAGCAAGCATTGTGTTCATGTTATCTGCAAGTCTTGAAAGGTAAAGTTTTCTATACAAACTACCAACATAAGGAATAGAGATCTTAAACTTTGCAAAAACTTCCTTACCTCCTCCTGTTTTAAAATATTTGATCCCAAAAAAACCAAATATAACAGCAGCTATTAGCACAAAAAGGCCATAGTCAGTCAGAGCTGTGCTCATAGCTATAACAACCTTGGTATAGGTAGGAATTTCTTGACCAGACTCTACCAAAATATTACTAATTCTAGGTATTACGGTTGTAAGCATTAATATCATTACTGCAACAAAAGTTCCAATAACAAAAGCTGGGTATATCAGAGCATTTTTTGCCTTAGCTGTTAGCTCAAAGTTTCTTTCAAGATAATCAGCGAGAAATAGGAATGTTTCGTCTAACTTACCAGACTCCTCTCCTGACTTAACCATATTTACATAAAAAGTAGAGAAGACATCATCATGCTTAGATAAAGCTTTTGAAATAGAGCTTCCCGACTGTAAATCATTACCGATCTCTATTAGTTTTCTTTGCAAAAGCGCATTGTCTAGTTCAGCTGCAAGAAGATTAAAGACCTTCAAGGCTGGTACTTGAGCCTCAAAAAGAGTTGATATTTGCCTAGAAAGCATAACCACTTCTTTGTTGGACACTTTTTGAAAGATTCCAATCTCTCTATCAAAGAACCCCTTTTTTTGCGTGTCACTAATCCCAAGAATAGTAAAACCCCTTCGCTGAAGAGAAGAAATAGCAACATCCTGATTCAGAGCTTCTATTGTCCCTTCTTTCTTAGCACCATTTTGATCTACAGCTCTGTATTTGAATAACATAAAATTTTATACTAATTTCTCCAAAAGTTGTGGATTTAGAGAATATGCCCTTGCTGTTTCTATTGTAATCTCCCCTCTTTCAACCAAAGTTACTAAAGACCTGTTCATGTCAATCATTCCTTTTTCAAAACTAGTTTGTATAACAGAGTCAATCTCATGAGTTCTCCCCTCTCTTATTAGGTTTGCGGTTGCTGTGTTATTTATCATTAGTTCAAACACCGGAATTACACCCCCAGAAACTCTTGGCACAAGCCTTTGTGAAAAAATACCAGAAAGGCTTCCTGCTAATTGTATTTTTATCTGATCTTGTTGACCTGAGGGAAATGTATCAATAATCCTGTCTATTGTTTGTGATGCATTGTTTGTATGTAGTGTAGAGAGAACCAAGTGCCCTGTTTCAGAAGCAGTCACTGCTGCGGAAATAGTCTCTGGACCCCTCATCTCCCCTATCATAAGTACGTCAATGTCTTGTCGAAATGCAGACTTGAGCGCTGTGGCAAAATCGGCCGTATCAACCCCCACTTCTCTTTGGTCAATAATAGATTTTTTTTGCTCAAACACATATTCAATTGGGTCCTCTATGGTTACTATGTGCTCGGCCCGTTGTGTGTTTATAACATCTACCATTGAGGCTAATGTTGTGGTCTTGCCTTGGCCTACGGGACCAACCACCAAGAAGAATCCTTGTTGTCTTTGTGCAAATGTAGCTAATATGGGGGGTAAGTTCAGTTCCTCTAGTGTTTTTATGTGCCTAGGAATAAGTCTAAAAGCCAAGCTTACAGACTCCATTTCATAATAACCATTACACCTAAACCTTGCTCTGTCTTTATATGCATAAGACAGGTCAATCTCTTTATTTTTTACAAACGAAGCCTGTTCGTCTTTAGTAAGAAGCGCCTTCATAAGACCTTCTGTATCTGTCTTAGTATAGACCTTTCTTTTTACGAGAGGTACCAGCTGACCTGATACACGAATCGTAGGATATCTATCATTAGAAACATGAAGGTCAGAAGCCCCCTCTGCAATAACAATGTCTAAAAGTTGTGATAGTTCTTTGTCGTAATCCATTATCCTAATTTAGCTTGAGCAATTGATTTAACCTCTTCTAAAACTTCTGAAGGTACAGCGCTCGCTTTAACTATGTATCCGTCTATATCAAATACCTCAGCCCTCTTTATTTCTTCTGGTTGCCCTTGGTTACTTAAAACTATCTTAACCATACCTTTACCTATACCTTTTTTCTTTATTTCTGACAAAAGCGTCTCGCCGTCCATACCTGGCATAACCATGTCTAATACCAACACGTTGTAGTTGTTGCTTTTATCAGAAAGCTTAGCTAGAGCTTCTTCTCCGCCCATGGCTACACTTACATCGAAACCTTCTTTCTTGAACTTGACTGCATATATATCAAGTAAGAACTTGTCATCATCTACAATTAATATTTTTAGTTTATCTTGTGGCATATTTATATTCTATCTTAATAAAAGTTTGTACGCATATTTTAGACCTATATTATAGTTTATTAATCTCCTCAAAAGGAACCTTATGTGCAAAAGCTTTCAAAAGAGCGTCCTCTCTAAGAGTCATAAGCCCCCCTTCTCTTGCTTTATTGAATATAGATATTTCATTAGGATCTTTAAGGATCACCTCTTCTAATTCTTTATTCATCTTTAGTATCTCAAAAACAGCCATTCTACCTCTGGTTCCATTGGGACAGTCAGATGAAGGCTCTATACCAAGAACATATTCTGGTATCTTGATTGAGCTCTTAATACCTTCTGGGAGTCCTTTAAAGCTATCATCAATAATTGCCTTAATCGAACCTTCTATCGGAATTCTTTTACCAGATTTTGGACATAAGGTTTTTACAAGCCTCTGTGCCATAGCCAATATTAGAGTTGGCGCAATCAAATATGGATCAACCCCCATGTCAATAAGTCTAGGTATAACACCGACTGAACTGTTTGTGTGTATTGTAGAAAGCACTAAGTGTCCTGTAAGAGCGGCTTGAATAGCAAGACCGGCTGTCTCTTTATCCCTAATCTCACCAACCATTATTATATCGGGGTCCTGACGAAGTGTTGTTCTTAGTCCATTTGCAAAGGTATAACCTATTTCAGGTCGTATTTGTGATTGGTTCATGCCGGCGACATTGTACTCAACCGGGTCTTCTAGGGACAGCACATTAGAAACATCTCTATCTACCTCATTAAGCATTGAGTATAAAGTGGTTGTTTTTCCTGAACCAGTTGGGCCAGAAATTAGTATTAATCCATATGGCCTTTTTATCGCATCTTTTATTATTTTTAGATTAGTTCCATCAAGCCCCATATCTTCTAGAGAAATAACTCCCTTCTCTGAATCTAGAAGTCGCATCACAACCTTCTCACCATAATATGTTGGAAAAGTAGAAACACGAAAATCGATTTTCCTATCATCAATATGAGCTGAGAAACGACCGTCTTGGGGTTTTCTTTTTTCATCAAGTTTTAATTTTGAAAGTATTTTAATCCTTGCGACAACAGCACTCAGAACCTTGAGAGGAAGAAGCAGACTTGTGTTCATCACACCATCAACTCTAAACCTTACGCGTATCTTGTCGTCCATCGGCTCTATGTGAACATCAGAAGCTCTACCCTCTGCCGCATATCTTAGTATCGTGGCAACTATTTTTGTAACTGGTGCGTCTTCTATTATTCTTGTACCCTTTTCTTTTTTACCAACCTTACTTGCTTCCTTAGAAATCTGCTCCTCCTCCATAGACAGCTCTGATTCTAGCTCAGTAAGTGCTTCGTTGACCTCCCCAGATATGCCTTTATATTCATCCAGAATCTTTGAAAAATCTTCTTCTGACATTATATATACCTTGAAAGGTAGTTTGCTTTTTGATGCAATAAACTGAACTGCATCTCTAGCCTCAAGCGAGTCTGGATTTACAAAACCAACATCTAAAACGCCATCTGTTATACCCAGTGGGGATATTTTGTAATATCTGGCTGATTTTTCTGGTACGTATTTTAGTATTTCAAAAGGAATATTCTTGCTACCAAGAGAAAAAACAGGAACCCCAAAAAATTCCCCTTTTGCCTCCAAAATATCTTTATCTGACACACCTCTTGAAGTTAAAACCTCGTTAATTGTTCTACCGCTTTTAGCCGCTTCTTTCTCTATCTCAGCTACGTCAGCTTGTGATATTAATTGTTTTTTTACAAGTAAGGGTAAAACTTCCATAACGTTCTTATTATAAAACCGTAAACCAGATTAAAGGTCAAAATCATCCAAATCAAAATCATCCAAATCCCCAAAATCTTCAAAACTATCAGGATCTTCTATATTATCTATGCTGTCTGCGTCGTTATCCCCCGCGTTTGTGTTTTCGTCTATTGGCGCGAATGGGTTATCTCTCCCTACTGGCTGTGGCGCGAGTGTTACACCAAAATCTCTAAGTGACCTAAAAACTGCAGACTGAAATATGTCTGAGCTTAGACTAATAGAACGCAACTCTAACAAAAGTGACAATATTTCTCTTTCTGTTGAAGAAGTAACACCCGCCTCCCTCTCTGAAACTAAGGAGCCCGGATCCTCTTGTGCAAGTATTAATTCGTTCACACCAAGAGCAATAACAGCTAGAAGGATCAGTGTAAATGTTGTTTTAAGGAATCCTTTCATATTTTTAATGTTCACTAGAAAGCCAATAAGTTTTAACGGTAACGGTGTATTCATTGAGATCTGCCTCCGAGGATTCAAATTCCACATTCTCTATGTCGACTATTCTAAGACTCTGCTCGAGGTCTCTTATAAAACTCAAAAAAGAATCATAATCTGATATAACCGAGAAACTAAGGGTCATTTCTTCCATTTGTCTTCCTGGGTCTATAACAATGTTCTCTCCTTCTCCCTCTTCTTGATTGGAGCTAATTTGTGCGTCTCTAACAGTCATGCCGTATTGAGATGCAATATTGTCTATTTCAATAATAAGCCTCACATTATCCACATGGTCTGGAACCATTTTTTTCAAGTCCTCCAAATCATTTGTTGCAAAAGTATTATATTTTGCAAGCAAAACGTCCCTAAGATCTTGAGTTTGTCGTGATTTAGACAAAGCTTCTGTGTATTTTAATGTCTCTTTTCTCACCTCTTTAACTCTTTGTATACCCGGGTCTATAAGCATGAAGAATACTCCTCCGGAAATCAGCAATAAAATTATGGGCATTATAAATTTTCTCATAAATTAATCTATACTATTTTCATACAACAGAAAATTGTTGTTTAAAAACAAAGAAAGTTCAAAACTAACATTACCATCTTCGTCTAATACAAAGTTTGAAAAAATAGGGTCTATAATATTTTCATTGTTACCAAGTAAATCAGACTGCAAGGCTATAGAGGTATAATTTTTTGAAACCCCGCTCATTTCTACACCCAGATTACCAAGATCATCCTTTGTGAAAGAAAAGCTTTCAAAACTAATGGACTGTAGCGTCAAACTACTAAGTAACTCAAAAAACGGAGATACCGTTATGTGGTCGGCCATCAGAGCTTCTGCAACTGAAATTCTTTTATCCAATCTTGCAAGCTCCTCAATGAGACGCGGATCAAAAGCGTCTTTTGCTCGCTCCAATTGATTTTTTTGTTCCTCTATGTTTTTGTTGGCAACTTGTTCGTATATAAACACCCCACCTGCAGACAAAATGCTTATTACAAAAATAATTGCAGAAATAAGTAAAAACACATTCACCGAACGCCTTGTTTGCTGTCCTGGCATCGGTGATGAAACAGGGTTCTTTTTGGGTATGAAAGACGATGGTTGAAACTGTGGATTTGCCATAAAAAATATCTAAAGTGTTCTACGATCAAAACCTCGGCGCAAAACACCCACTATATAACCTAATTATACATCCAGTACAGACCTTTCTATAACAAAAAACTGTTGATAATCGGCTATGACAGCTCCTCTAGCTTTCGGAGTGCTGTCCCTATTGCAACAGCAAATTCTGGTCCAGCCTGGGCTAAAATCTCTTCCAAAAAAGCTGGTGTTTCTACTTTTTTGAACGGATCCGCCATCTCT
>JBFIIZ010000022.1:0-9150 GCA_041601015.1 Minisyncoccia bacterium
GCAAATGATGAATGCTGCTCAATTCCGGGACAACACGTTGTCAAAATGGATCATTTCGCGTTCGATGACTATCTGACGCGCCGGATGAAACCGGACTAAATTCATCTGTTTTGACCGGTGATTTGAAAAAATTACTTATAATGATAAATAAGCTAACATATAAAATAGTGGTTTTCTTGTCGGTGTGGTTTTTACCACTGGTTTCTTTTGCGCAGCCTTCTGGTGGTTCCGTAGACACGCCAACTCTCGATAATCCTATAACGAGCAATAATATAGATGAATTATTGGTCAAAATACTTGATATTATGATGACAATAGGTCTTCCTATCATAATATTTTTCTTTATTTTTTCCGGTTTTAAATTTGTATTAGCAAGGGGTAACCCTACAAAGCTAGAAGATGCCAAAAGGGCTTTTATGTGGACTGTGGTTGGGGCGGCTATATTACTTGGAGCGAAAGTTCTTGCTAGTGTAATACAGGGTACCGTTGATATATTTTAATTATGAAAAAAATACCAAAGATATTTGTAATAGCCTCATTATTTAGTCCCTTACTCGTTTACGCAGTTGCGACACCAAATAATTTTGCTGAATTGATTGATATTTTTCTTGGTTGGGTAAACACACTCATTCCAATAGCTTTTTCTGCAGCTTTATTGGTTTTTCTTTGGGGGATAGCACAGTTTGTCTTGAACTCTGACAGCCCAACGGGAATAGCGGATGGAAAACAAAAGATGTTTTGGGGTGTGGTAGGACTTTTTGTGATTTTTTCAATATGGGGGATACTAATGTTTTTAGGCTCTAGTGTTGGAATATCTGTTGTAAATTAAAGCTATGTTGTGGAGGATATCCACAACACATTCTTTCGTAATGGGTTTTTTGCGTGATAACATATATAGAAATAGAGGTGGGTACGGTCGTTTCTGCCTCATTTATATGGTAATAATTTATTAGTTATTTAATTATTATGTTAAATAAATTTAAAGTATTTGCAGGGATGGCATCTTTGTACGTGCTTCCACTCTTTGTGTTTGCACAGAGCGTAGACAGTCTAATGACTGACGTAACAAGATGGATTACAAGACTTATTCCAATCGTAATTGCATTGGCTCTCTTGTACTTCTTGTGGGGCGTTGCAAAGTTTGTGCTTGCTGCAGGAAAAGAGGATGCACGAACAGAAGCAAAGCAAATGATGCTTTGGGGTATTATTGCACTTTTTGTGATGGTGTCTGTTTGGGGGCTTGTCGAGTTCTTAGGAAACACATTTGGTGTTGACCAAGGCGGTACTCCTCAAGATATTCCAGGATTATTCTAAAGCTATAAATTTGATGATAAAAGATATGAAATTTATAGTCTTGTCTGTTTCGGCTTTCTTCCCTTTGTTTGCGAGTGCGCAAACAGTTACTGGTCTTATAGCTAAAGTCGGTGGCTGGATAGATTCTTTAATCCCAATAGTTGTGGGATTAGCTTTGTTGTACTTCTTATGGGGTGTAGCTAAATTTATTCTTGCTTCTGCTAATTCAGGAGACAGAGAGGAAGGTAAGAAGCACATGTTCTGGGGAATTGTCGCACTGTTTGTCATATTCTCAGTGTGGGGTTTGGTTCAATTTATAACGGCTTCGACCGGAATTTCTGGACCCTCGAGCCTTCCTCCTCCGTCCGTTGGGAGTTAGTTTGGAGTAGTTGTTGTATAAAAACACATGACAGTAGAAGAATTTGTGGACAAACTAGCAGACAACATACTAGACCCTATAGTCTTATTACTTTTTAGTCTTGCCTTACTCTACTTCGTTTGGGGTGTGATTAAGTTTATTGCTAATGCGGATGATCCGACAGAAAGAGGGGTAGGAAAAAGTACGATGATATGGGGTGTTATAGGTATGTTCATTATGTTTGGTGTGTGGGGCATTGTAGCTCTCATACAAGGTTCTCTTGGTATTTAAAAACTAGTGGATATTGTATTCAAAAAGATTAAAGGCGGGTGTTGCAAATTGCAACACCCGCCTTGGGTTTGGGGTAAAGGTTACCAGACGATAACCCAGAGTTTTTCATTTTTGGACGGATTAGAATCAAGTTCGTTGATCCTTGCCTCCAGAAAATCAGCACTTCTGAGTTTTGTTTTGGCTCCCGGGTTGGTTAGGGTTTCTGTTAGATTATAACGATAATCTATCGGCCTAGTGTTGAAAGCGCAAAACCTGTACTTATTACCCCCTATGTCTACAGGTTCTGAAAAGTCACCAGAAGTTAATACGCGCTCGGATATAACACCGCCTGGGTATTTGTTGAAGGCACAGACCCTACGAAGCCTCTCGATCATTGCAAAATCATTTGCGGGTGCGTTAAGTTCTGCCATCCGAGCAAGAATCTCATTATCAAGAGAACCATCGGGAACATATATTGCATATAGTTCCTTCAGACGCTCAAGATCTGCTGTGGGAATTTCCCCCGCAAACCCAGAGTTTCTCGCACTCACTGCCGCCGAAGTGGCATTTGAGTATGAAGACTGTGACTTTGTTGTTACACTCGACATACTATCATCCGAGGAGCACGTCATGTTTGGGGTTACCATTAATACCACCATAAGCAGTAAAAGTAACACTCCTGAAACGACTCCAAGTGCTTTTTTATTACCAGACATTTTGTTTGGTTTTATGTGAGAAGATCAAATTCTTATATATTAAAACACAATTTCAAATAAAAGTCAAAGGCGGTGCGTATCAAATGATCCGCACCGCCCGCTTTAAGAGCTTTTACTTTCTTTTACCGAAACCACGAGTGTTTTCGGTCTTCGAAACAGCCGCTCCTTGAGTGAAATCTCCAGCATTTGGAGATTCAATCTTTATCGTGTGAACCAACCCTTCTTGCTCTTTAACAAGAGCAATCGCGTCTTTGCGAGAGATTTTGAGGTCTTTACGGAGTTTCGCAACTCTGTCAATAAATCCCTCAACCTCCGTCATTCGAGCATCTTTCTGCTCGGTTTCCTGAACCATCTCTTCTGGCAATTCGATCCCTTCAACCACTACAGTTGAGAAATCAAACCCCCATTTTTTTAGAATTGTTGGCAGGTTGTACTGGTCCTTGAAGTTCTCAGGAAACACATCTTTCTCATCTTCTGCTTTGCCAGACTGAGCGCGGTTGTGTTCCTCGATGGCATTATCAAGACCAGCTTCATCACCCTCAATCCAGACAGAAATAATTCTTCGGTGTTCAGGTAAGTGTCTAGCTGAAAATGTATTTGCATACAAACGCAGATAGGCACTAATGAGCTCCTTGATTGTTCCTGGGTTTTGTTTTTGTTCAGGGTTTTGTGAATTGTTGTCACTTGTGACTACATGAATGTAGTATTCTTTTAGGTCTGTGACAATTGCCCTAGCTGTGATGCTAATACCTACTTTGATATTGTCTTTTGACAACATCTTTGAGTCAGTAGAATGCTTCACTTCAAATTCAGAAATTCTAACTTCTACGTGGCTATATAGGGGCCAGAATTCCCAATAGGGACCAGCTGCCATTACTCCCCTGAGTTCTCCTAGCAAGATTCTTACACCACCGTTTCCAGGGGATATGGTAAAAAACCCAGAAATACCAAGCGAAAGAGAGAGGAGTACTCCTGAGACCAATCTCAGAAGAAAGTATTCTGTGAAGGGGATCGCTATCGCAAATCCCAAAAACAAAAGCATGGCTGAAAAAACAATTCCAAAGGTGAAGCTAGTTTTTCCAATTTCGAGCTCACCTTTTTCTCTGTTTTCACAAAGAGCTTCTGGGTGTTTGTGGGACTCACTTTCATGAGACTCATCAGTGATAGGTTCCATTGTGGTTTCCGGTAATTTCGAAGGACTTTATCTATGATATTTAAACACAATTTTTTGCTAAAGTCAACCTAAGTGGAGAGGACTCGGTCACAAGTCACTAAGTATATTTCTTCGTCCGCCCCGCCGTGGCGGGGCAAGCTCGAAATCTACTAAGTGCTCGCGACCCCGACTCGGCCACAGATCCTACGGATCTGGCTTCGCGGCCTCCGTCTTTCGAGTCCTCTTCGACCAGTAAAACAGTAAAGCCCGAATGCTAACGCATCCGGACTAAACTGTTTTATGTGGGCGAGAGAGGACTCGAACCTCCACGCCTTGCGGCATCAGTTCCTAAGACTGACGTGTATACCAATTTCACCACTCGCCCAACAAAAAGAATATTATCATATTCCTGTCCGCCCGCCAGGATTCGAACCTGGGACCTGCCGATTAAGAGTCGGATGCTCTACCAGCTGAGCTACGGGCGGATATAAGAAAATAGCCTATCACATTTTTTTACTATTTTCATGTGGGCCAGGCGGGAGTCGAACCCGCATGCCTTGCGGCACAAAATTTTAAGTCTTGCGTGTATACCAATTCCACCACTGGCCCATTTAAAAGTACAGTGAGGCCTAGACCGGAATCGAACCGGTGCATAGAGGATTTGCAGTCCCCGGCGTTACCACTTCGCCACTAGGCCAATGTCTATATTCTACGAGGCGTTGGATAGACGGTCAATGTCTTGACGGTTTTTCTCTCCAAAGTCTATCTCACACTCAAAATACGGAATATTTTTCATAGATAGCTTTGGCTTCACAAATCCACGCAGATCACTCATTCTTCTTTTGCAAAAGGCTAGCGCATCTCCCTCTTTTTCTTCAGGAAATACACTTATATATATCGTAGATCGCTTCATGTCTCTAGACACGTTAACTCTAGTTACGGTGATCATGGACTCTCGTGAAGATTCTCTAGCAAAAAACTCCGAAACAAGCGTTCTCAAGAGTTCTGAAACTTTGTCTTGTCTTAGGGTCATTATTTTTTCACAACAGCAAAGGGTTCCAATCTGTCACCTTCTGCGATAGTAATCTTAGATTCTACTTTTGCGCCAAATTCATCACCCTCTTGTACTTCGTGTACGTCTAGTTTTTGCATTTGTAATTCTACAACCTTACCTTTTCCGATCTCTTCATTTCTTCTCATTATCTTAAATAGACCACCCTTAGACATGCTACCTTTTTGCATTTTCACCCCGATAACCTGCTTATCATTCATTTGACTAAACTAACTTATGACTATCATTTGCCCCATGGAAACTACAACCTCCATTATGGGAGTTTCTGTCTTTACTATCTCCTCAAACCACTCAAGGAGTTTGTATATAATAGAAAATGTTTCTACTTTTATCTCCATTCTTTCTGAGAGCTCTTTCGCTGGTCCATCAATAGATGAATTAAACCCTATTATGTAAGCATTGTCGCTAGAACCCGCTAATTTAACATCATTTTCTGTAATGTTTCCTACTCCTGTGTGCACAATTTTGATTTTCGTTCTCTCTGTCTCTAGTTGCTTTATTTTTTCTTTAATAGCCTCTAGTGTCCCAACAACATCACTTTTTAATATTACGGGAATTACATGACAGTCTTCAAAAACCTCATTTTTGTCATTTATTTTATTTTCAGCGTCTTCTCTACATGCGAGCGTTGCTTTTTCCACCTCTTTTCTTGAGGCGTAAGATAAAAATTTTGCCCCAACCTCAGGAATATTATCGAACCCTGTTATTTGTATTGGGGAAGAGAAGGTTGCCTCATCTATTTTCTTTCCTGCAAAATCTTCTAGCATTCTCACCGGGGAACAACTTTGTTCGGCACCAACGTACATCCCTTTCTTTAGTGTCCCGTCTTTTATTACAAGGGTAGCTGAGACTCCCTTTTTGGGGTCTACATGTGTTTCTATTACAACACCCTCAGCATTCTTTGATAAATCACCTTTTAATTCCTCGAGTTCCGCCACTAAAAGAAGTGTGTCTAGCAGTTCACCAACACCATCCCCATTTAATGCACTGATTTTTACGTAGGAAATATCTCCGCCATAACCTTCTATATAAACTTCATTCTCAATGAGGCTTTGAATTGCTTTATTAATATCTGCATTTGGTTTGTCTATTTTGTTTATTGCAACAACGTATGGTATCTCAGCCTTCTTTATTGCTTCGAGAGCTTCTAGGGTTTGTGCTTTTACACCATCATCTGCGGACACCACTAAAATAGCAATATCGGCCACTTTTGCTCCACGAGCTCTCATACCAGAGAAGGCCTCATGTCCAGGTGTATCAAGGAAGGTGATTCTGTGTTTCTGTCCTTCTTTCTCGTGCTCTACCTCATATGCGGATATGTGTTGCGTGATTCCACCAGCCTCACTTTCTACAACATGTGATTTTCTAATATAGTCTAGGAGTTTTGATTTACCATGGTCAATATGCCCCATAACAACTATTACAGGAGGTCTCTCGACAATGTTTTCTTTTGTTTTATACTCTTTTGACATATATAAGAATTAAAACAGCACCACAAGGGCACTTCTTGTATTGCTAACGCACTATGTTCGTAAGCAAACAAAGTCACACAAAAGCGCTGTGTCAAAACCGCCAATGGGCGGTTTGAGGTAGAGTCACTATACAATAAAATGCTAACATAAGGAAGATGTCAGAAAAACCCCAAAAAAGAATATACCTAGACTATATGGCTTCAACACCACTAGATAAGCGCGTATATGATGCGATGGAGCCATTTTGGAGTGATATTTATGGGCACCCTTGGTCAATACACAAAGATGGTATTGAGGCTAATACGGCAGCTAATTCAGCCTTGGATTCTTTTACGTCTTTTATAAACGCAAAAAGTGATGAGTTGTTTTTTACCTCTGGAGGTACGGAATCAACAACACAAGCCATAAAAGGCCTTCTGGAGTTTATAGAAGAATCAAATGGAACTCTTAAAGGCCTCCATGTTGTGATAAGTAGAATAGAACACCCTTCTGTCTATGGAATGATTGAGTTTGCAAAGTATAAAGAAATGGATGTTACGGTTGTGGACGTAGAAGAAAATGGAATAGTAAACCTTGAGGGTGTAAGGGAGGCCTTAAGACCAGAAACAGTTCTCGTGTCTATTATGTATGTAAATAGTGAAATAGGAACAATACAACCAATACAAGAGATTTCTAAAATAATTAAAAGGCACAGAAAAGATATAAAAAATAAATTTGAACTTCCAAATCTAGATTTTGAGTTTCCAGCATTTCATACAGACGCAAGCCAAGCAGCTCTTTATTTAGATTGTGATGTGGAGATGCTTGGTGTTGATATGATGACACTTGATGCCCATAAAATATATGGACCAAAAGGTATTGGCTCTCTTTATGTTAGAAATGGACTACTGCTGAAACCTCTTTTATTCGGGCCAGAAAAGAAAAAATACTTGAGACACGGTACACCACCTGTGCCTCTAATTGTGGGCTTTGCAAAAGCATATGAGGTCGTTCTTCTTGGAAGAGAAGAAAGTTCAAAAAGAGTAACGGAGCTTAGAGACTATTTTATAAAAAAAGTAGAAGAAGAAATCCCAGAAGCCAAACTTAATGGTGATAGGGAACTAAGAGCGCCACAAAATGCGAGCTTTTCATTTGATAATGTGAATCATGAATTTTTAGCGGTACAGCTTGATGAGTTAGGTATTTCTGTCTCAACAAGAAGCGCATGTTCTTCAAAAAACACAGATAGCTCTCGTATTCTCGAGGCAATACATAACCACAGAGAACCAAGCGCGATAAGATTCTCAGTTGGCAAAGAGACAACAAAAGAAGAGTTAGACATAACGGTAGAAGCTCTAAAGAAAAGTCTAAATATAACTTGATAGGGTAAAACAAATAACCTATACTTTGTGTATATGGATTTGGAGAAGCTAACAAAGCATCAAACGATTCTTCTTGCATTGCTTTTGAGCTTTGTAACCTCTATTGCTACCGGAATAGTTACGGTAACACTCATGGATCAAGCTCCTCCTGCTATGACTAATACAATAAACAGGATTGTTGAAAGAACTGTAGAAGTAGTGGTGCCAGACCCTAAGGGTCAGGCGGCTTCTGTGATCACCAAAGAAACAACGGTCGTTGTAAAAGAAGAAGACCTTATTACTGATGCGATTAAAAAAGGTTCCGAGTTTGTTGTAAGAATAGAAACACAAGGTGAAGAGGAGGGATATAACACCATACTCCTAGGGTCTGTAATATCTAAAAACGGAATGATTATAACAGACTCAGAATACGTTACGGATGATGGTGAATATTTTGCAAGAATAAAAGGACAACGCTATCCTCTTGTAGTTTTGGGACAAAATGAAGAAAAAAACCTCGCCATACTTTCTGTTTCTTTTGGGGAGGGAGAAGAAAAGAAAGAGTTTCAAGCTGCTTCATTTGCGGACATGCAAAAACTTGAGTTAGGGCAAACTTTGATTTCTCTTGGTGGTGTTGCTAGGGATATTATTTCAACAGGTGTAATATCTGGTCTTGTTACAAAAAATGTTGCGGTTGAACCAACAGACAAAGAAGACGACGAAAACACCGAGCCAAGGTTTATTACGCAGTTGTCTAGAATAGACACAAATATATCAGGAACCTCTATTTCTGGTGGGCCAAACATAAATGTATTCGGGGACATGATAGGAATGACTGTTAAATCAAAAAATGGCACCTTTGTTGTGCCAGCAAGCTCTATTGTAGCCTTTGTTCAGGAGCTTGAGGCAAAGAAAACAGAAAAGGTAGAATAACATTGACGATAAGCTGATATTGTTGTATTTTAACAGTATCGGCCTTTATTATAGGCCACTAAAACATATATATGCCACCATTTGGAAAATTCACAAGTAAAGCAAGGGATGTAATTCGTAGATCTCACGAACTCGCTATAGAGCGAGGTCAAAATCACGTAGGACACTCTCACCTTTTAGCAGCGCTTATTCTACAAGAAGAAGGTGTTGTTTATTCTGTTTTAGAGAGGTTGGGTGTTGACGTTGTTTTACTTACAGACTCTGTAATAGAAGCGTTAGAGCAACCAGAGTCCTCTTCAGTTTTATCTCCTTCGTATCAAATATATCTAACACCAGAACTTGCTCGCATTCTTGAGATGTCTACTCAAACGGCTGGTAAAATGGGAGATGAATTTGTATCTACGGAACATTTGTTTTTAGCGATGCTTGAGGTACAAAATCCATCAAAGGACTTGCTTGCAAGATTTAAGGTTACAAGTGAGGTTGTTTTAGCTGTTCTAGAAGAACTGCAAGAAGGGAAGATTAGCGATGTACAAGGTAAAC
>JBFIIZ010000023.1:0-8810 GCA_041601015.1 Minisyncoccia bacterium
ATCACATTTTTGAAAAAAGCGATGGTGCTGTAATCTATAGAGGAGAGAAAGATGGTTTTCAT
Source organism: Minisyncoccia bacterium (assembly GCA_041601015.1). Lineage (GTDB taxonomy): Bacteria > Patescibacteriota > Minisyncoccia > Phycocordibacterales > PCTT01 > 21-14-all-36-13. Next base: position 63 of record JBFIIZ010000023.1, read on the forward strand.
ACTAGAGTTTTTATAAATTCAGAAGGTCTGCCAACATACGAAGCAAAGGAGTTAGGTTTAGCTAAGAAAAAATACGACAAATACGAATATGATAAATCAATAGTAGTTACAGGAAATGAAGTTGCTGACTATTTTAAAGTCGTTCTATCTGCAATGGAAAAAGTTTTCCCAGACTTAAGGACAAAGACTAAACACATTACCCATGGAATGCTTAGATTACCAAATGGGAAAATGTCATCACGAACAGGAAATGTTATAACAGCTCGACAAATTATTTCTGACATAAATTCTAAATTGTTAGAAAAAATGAAAGATCGCAACTTTAATCAAGAAGAACAAAAAGAAATTTCAAATATTATCGCTGTCTCTGCTTTAAAATATTCAATTCTTAAACAATCTTCAGGGAAAGACATTGTTTTTGATTTTGATAAATCACTTTCATTTGAAGGAGATTCTGGTCCATATCTTCAATATACGGCTGTGAGAGCAAATTCAATATTAAATAAATCAGAAAAGAAAGAAAATGTTTCTGGAGCTGAAACACCAGGAGTATTAGAAAGGCTTCTTCTTAGGTTTCCAGAGGTTGTAGCAAGAGCACAACTTGAAATTACTCCGCAACATATAGTTACCTACGCAACAGAGCTTGCTAGCGCTTTTAATTCTTACTACACACAAAATAAAATTGCAGATTCTGTGTATCGTCTTGCCCTAACAAAAGCAGTTTCCCTTGTGCTTACAAACTCTCTATATCTACTTGGTATAAAAGTTCCAAAAAAAATGTAGCGAATTTTTACACAAAATCTATTGACACAAACAGTATACATTTGTATCAACAAGATGTTGACAGGCTATCAACTTAGTTGTCTACTTTTTTATAAACCTTGGTTATTGACTTTTGTGTAATAAGGAACAGCATTAAATTAGTGTTTTTTGTTTGCTAAAATCCCACTTAAGTAAACAAAACCTAGAGCCTAGCTATGATTATGGAGCATAAGGCTTCATACTCTAAGGGCCAAATAATTAAAATTAGGGGGTTATTTAAGACAAAACAAAAAACACTCCGATAAGAAAATCCCGTTTTTACGACGGGACTTTCTTTTGGTTTAAATGTTATTTTAAAGCTTAAAAATGGTCTTTTACTGTGATAAAGTTATCCTTATGTCAGATAAAGAGAAAGCAGGCAATAAGAGCCCAAGAGTCTTAAAAGAAGAGGAAATACTAGAATTTTGGAAAACGAATGAGATTTTCAAAAAAACACTAGAAAAAACTTCACCTAAAGGTGAGTTTGTTTTCTATGAAGGTCCGCCAACAGCAAACGGTAGACCTGGAATACATCACCTGGAATCAAGAGCATTTAAAGATGCTATACCTAGGTATAGGACAATGCGAGGTTATCGTGTGCGTAGAAAGGGTGGCTGGGATACACACGGTCTTCCTGTCGAGATTGAGGTAGAGAAATCCTTGGGCATTACTTCTAAAAAAGAAATAGAAGAATATGGCATAGATAAATTTAATCAAAAATGTAAAGAAAATGTTTGGAAGTATATAGATGAGTGGGATAAATTTACTAACAGAGTGGGGTATTGGGCTGATTTTGATGACCCTTATGTAACTTATTATCCAGATTATATGGAATCTTTATGGTGGATCGTTTCTGAGGTTCATAAACGAGGTCTTTTGTACAAAGATTATAAGGTTCTTCCGTGGTGTCCAAGGTGCGGTACTGCGCTTTCGTCACATGAACTAGCACAGGGGTATAAGGATGTAAAAGACCTCTCGGTAACGGTAAAATTTGAGCTAGTTGATGATGAAAAAACTTACGTTTTAGCTTGGACAACAACCCCTTGGACATTGCCGGGCAACGTTGCTCTTGCTGTTGGCGAAGACATTTTGTATACAAAAATAAAAATTGAAAATGAGTATTTCATATTAGCAAAAGAACGACTCGAGATTATAGATAAAGAGTATGAGGTTGTGGAAGAGCTTTATGGTAAAGATTTGATTGGTAAAAAATATAAACCTCTGTTTCCATTTTTAACCGATTTAGTTTCAGAAGAACAAAAACCAAACCTAGAAAAAGCATATAAAGTTTATCCGGCTTCTTTTGTTACAACAGAAGACGGCACCGGTGTTGTGCACACAGCTGTTATGTATGGACAAGATGACTTTGTGCTTGGTACAGAAATTGGATTACCCAAACATCACCTTGTACATCAGACAGGGCACTTTGTTAAAGGAACAGGATTTCTTGAGGGTAAGTTTGTTAAAGACGAAGCCACTGACGTATTGATAATAAAAGACCTTGCTCACAAAGGATTATTGTTTGCAAAAAGTAAGCATGAACATAGCTATCCTTTTTGTTGGAGGTGTAAGACTCCTCTTATATATTTTGCTCGAGATTCTTGGTATATCAAAATGTCGGCTCTACAGAGCGACCTAATTAAAGAAAATCAGGATATTAACTGGGAGCCGGATCATCTCAAGGAAGGACGTTTTGGTGAGTGGCTCGAAGGTATTCGTGACTGGGCTATCTCAAGAGAGAGATATTGGGGAACTCCGCTTCCTGTTTGGTTGAGCGATGATGGAGATATGATTGTAGTGGATTCATTTGATACATTAAGAAAATTTGCAAAAAAATCTGGCAATGAATATTTTGTAATTAGACACGGAGAGGCAGACTCTAATGTAGAAGAGGTTGTGTCTGATAACAAAGATAACCCCCACCATTTAACCGAAAAAGGTAAGGAGCAGGTCACAGAATCTTTAGCAAGTTTGAAAAACAAAAAAATCGATTTAATAATATCTTCTCCGTTTGTAAGAACAAAAGAAACTGCAGAAATGGTGGCGGACGGTCTTGGTATACCTAAATCAGAGATAATATATGACGAACGAATAGGCGAAATTCAAACGGGCGGTTTTAATCTAAAATCAATCCACGAATTCCACAGTATCTTTGATGAGAGTGATGATGATATGCATACAAAAAAAGAAGGAGGAGAAACTCTCCAAGAGCTTAAGGTTAGGATGGGAGGTTTTTTGTACGACATTGATGAGAAATATGAAGGAAAAAAGATACTTATCATAACTCACGGCTCTCCCTCATGGATGCTTTTCTCTGCAGCGGACGGTCTGACTAAAAAAGAAATTCAATGTGTTGATTGTATTCCAAGTCTGCTTTCGTATATGAAAAACGCAGAGGTTCGTGAAATGCCTTTTACAAGAATTCCTCACAATGAATTGTATGAGAGAGATTTACACCGACCTTATGTGGATGAATTTTATTTGTATAAAAAAGACAAACAGTATAAGAGAGTACTCGAGGTAATGGATGTTTGGTTTGATTCAGGTTGTATGCCGTTTGCTCAAGATCATTATCCATTTGAAAACGAAGAGCTAGTAGAAAAAGGAGGTTATCCTGCTGATTATATTTCTGAGGCGATAGATCAGACTAGGGGTTGGTTTTACACACTTCACGCTGTGGGGGTCTTGTTGGGCCGTGGAAAGGCTTATAAAAATGTAATTTCTCTAGGACTTTTGATGGATGAAGACGGACAAAAAATGTCTAAGTCTAAAGGAAACACCGTTAACCCATTTGAGGCTGTGGATAAGCACGGCGCCGATGTTTTACGGATGTGGATGTATAGCGTGAATCAGCCTGGTGAATCAAAAAACTTTGATGACAGGACGGTAGATGAGGTGGCCAAGAAAATCTTTAACTTATTAGAGAATGTTGTTAGGTTTTATGAGACTTACTCTAATGAGCCAGAGGGAGGTGTTGAAAGTGATAATCCTTTAGATAAATGGATTATTTCAAGACTATCAGAGTTGTCTGTAAGAGCTACTGATTATTTAGATAATTACAAAATACTCGAACCAACTAGAGAGATTAGAGATTTTATAGCAGATCTTTCTCAGTGGTACATAAGAAGGTCAAGAGATAGGTTCAAGGGTGACGATCTAGAAGACAAGAAAAAAGCCATAGCTACTACAAAATTTGTTCTTATAGAGCTATCTAAGATTCTTGCTCCGTTTACTCCATTTATTGCTGAAAGTATTTATCAAAAAATAGACGGAGAGAAAGAGAGTGTACATCTTGAAGATTGGTCTGAGTTTAAATTTTCAGGAAAGTCAGAGGAGATAATCAAAAACATGAAAGAAGTGAGAGAAATAGTAACACTTGCTCTGGATTATCGTGAAAAGGCTGGAATAAAAGTAAGACAACCACTTGATAAATTAAAGGTGAAATTTAGTGAGTCAAAAATTAAAGAAGATGATGGACTAATTAATCTTATAAAAGACGAGGTTAATGTAAAGCAAGTCGCTTTTCTTAAAGGAGATGAACTTTCTGTTGAGATTGATACTGAGATAACAGCAGAACTACAAAAAGAAGGAGACTTAAGAGAACTATTGAGAAGTATTCAAGGGCTGAGAAAAGAGGAAGGGCTTGATCCCCTAGAATCACTTCGAGAGATAATTATAGAAACAAACAAAGGTGGAGAAGGTTTTATAAAGGAGTTTGAAGAAGAGATAAAGAAGCAAGCAAGGGTAAAAAACATTACTTTTGGAAAAGCGTCCAAGGGAAAGAAAATAATTGCTGGAGATTTTGAATTTACGGCTCTAATTAGCTAAAAAATGTCACATACCATATATCACACAAAAGGTTTTATAGTGTCCAGTTTTGACACGGGTGAATCGAATAAGTTCTTTAGGATATATACAAAAGATCACGGCCTCGTTAACGCGACTGCACAGGGTGTTCGTTTAATGAAGTCAAAACTTCGATACTCACTTCAGGATTCTCATTATTGTGATATTTCTTTGGTTAGAGGAAAAGATATTTGGAGAATTACAAGCGCGAGCATTAATAAGTATCATTCTAATGAAATACATTTAAACAGGAATAAAAGAATTGTATTTTCAAAAATTATTGCTTTATTAAGAAAATTAATACAAGGCGAGGAGGCTGACCCTAAACTATTTAAGGTTATAGAGAACGGGTATCTTTATTTGGGTCAGAAGGATTTAGACGAAAAGGAGATACATAATCTAGAAATAATACTTGTATTGCAAATACTAAACATACTCGGTTACTTGGATACGCCAGAGACGTATTTGAAGTTTGTAGAATCAGACGTTTTTAGTGCTTCTTTAATTAATGAGGTGGGTGAAAGCAAACAAGATGTTGTTTCTGTGATAAATAACACACTCGAGTCTATCGACATGTAAATTTTGGTATACTTACGCTTATGGAAGAGAGTAAACACACTAGCAGAATAGAGAGTCTAAAGAAAAAATTGTACTCTCGTACTCGAAAAAATACAATTTCGAAAGAAAAAGTATTGGAACAAAAGAGTTTTGATGTAAAAGATGACTGGCATAGACCTGCGGATGTTGTGGGGAATACTTCGTCTGAAGAATTAAAATTTCAAACAGAAGAAAAAATTATGACAAAAAAACACTCATCATTAAATAAAGCTCTTATTGGGGCTTTTATATTTTTTATACTGACAGCTATATATGCCGTACTTTCTTTTACAGGCAGTGGTGGGGTTATATCGAGTAAAAACATAGATATTGTAATCTCAGGCCCTGTTTCAATTGCAGCAGGAGATGTTCTGAGTCTTCAAGTGGACGTGAGAAATAAAAACGACGTAGCTCTTGAGCTAACAGACTTACTGATAGAATACCCAGAAGGCACAAGAACGGCGGATAACATAACCAGAGAGCTAAAGAGAGAAAGGTTTTCTTTAGGCGACATAGCTTCTGGTAAAAATTCAGAAAAGGTAATAGAATCGATACTTTTTGGTGAAGAAGGTGAGAAAAAAATAATAAAAATAGAAGTTGAATACAGGGTTGAGGGTTCTAATGCAATCTTTGTTACTGAGCGTGAATATCAAGTAGAGATTGTGTCTTCACCGGTATCGATGGAGGTTAGTTCTCCAACGAGTATAAGTTCGGGACAAGAAATAGAATTTGTTGTGAAAGTTGTTGCAAACTCAGCAAACACAGTAAGCAATGTGTTACTTAGCGCCGAATATCCTTTTGGATTTGAGTTCACTAGCGCCAATATAAACCCATCCTATGACGATAATGTGTGGGAGTTAGGAAACCTTAAGGAAGGCTCTACGAAAACTGTGCGTATAAAGGGGGTTTTGTTAGGGCAAAACTCAGAAGAAAGGACTTTTAGGTTTCAAACAGGTATTCCTTCAGAGTTCGATGAAAAAATCATAGGTACACCATTTCTTACAAACTCAAGCTCAATTGTTATACAAAGACCGTTTATCTCTATTGACCTTGCTTTAAATGGAAACACCTCAGAGATATATACTGCAGACACAGCTGGTCTTATTAGGGGTGATATTTCTTGGCAGAACAATCTTCCTTCTAAGATATCTAATGTATCTGTCGAAGTTTCAATACAAGGTTCCATATTAGATGAGGCCACAGTTTCTTCAGGTAAGGGGTTTTTTAGATCTACAGACAAAAAAATTATATGGGACTCTAGAACTTTTCCGAGTCTTAGCTCTTTGGAAGCGGGGGAGAGTGGAACAGCAAGCTTTAGTTTTAAATCTCTTGGGGAGTCTGCTTTAGCTGGTACAAATATTAGTCCAGACATAAAACTTGTTGCCAATATTTATGGAGACAGTTTTGACGATAGCGGTGTTCCAAAACGAATTGTCACCACACTAGAAAAAACAGTTCAAATAAAAAGTGTGATTGATGTTGGGGCAAGATCAGTTCATTTTGTAGGACCTTTCATAAACAGCGGCCCAATGCCCCCTAAGGTAAATAGTGAAACCACATATACTGTAATATTGTCAGCGTCGAACTTGCTTAACGACATTACTGGAGCAGATGTGACAGCTATACTGCCTACCTACGTTAGGTGGATGGGCGTAGTGAGTCCTTCATCTGAAAATATTGTTTACAACCCTGTGGGAGGTAAGGTTACATGGAAGGTGGGGAATCTAAAAAAAGGTGTCGGTTATAGTTCTCCGGCTAAAGAGGTTGCCTTTAAGGTTGCTCTGACACCTAGTGTGTCACAGGTTGGGACATCTGTTGATATTGTGAAAGACATCAAGTTCGAAGCACAGGATGTTTATACGGACACTTTGATAACAGACACATTTGGCAGAATAACAACAAGGCTCTCTACAGACCCACAATTTATTGATTCTCAAAGTCAGGTTGTTGAGTAAAACCTCTTTAGCCAACAGATTGTTTTATAAAACATCGAATGATATTATGACGATATGAGTACGACTAGTGTAAAAAAAGTTTCCGTTGATTCGGGAACAATAGTTAGGGTTCTCGCATTTCTTTTGTTGGCACTTTTGCTTTATGTGTTAAGAGACATCCTTTTGATTTTTCTAGCTTCTGTTGTTATAGCATCCGCTATTGAGCCAGCTACAACAAGATTTGAGAAAATGAAAATACCGAGAATGCTTTCTGTGATTGGTCTATATGTCAGCACGGCAATTGTGATAGTTGGATCTTTTTACTTTTTTGCGCCACCTTTGGTTCAAGACCTTTCTGGTGTTGTATCAAGGGCGCCAGAATATATTGAATCTATAAAATTATGGGAGACAAATAGTACTTTTCTAGACAATCAAGTTTTTAACAGTTTTTCAAATAATGAAATCTCTATAACTCAACTAACTGGTTCTTTACAAAAATCTGTTGAAGGTATTGGAGGTGGTGCACTTGGATTTTTTAGTGGTGTCTTTGGAGGGCTATTTAGCTTCATTCTTATAGTTGTTCTATCTTTTTATCTTGCTGTGCAAAAAGATGGTATCGCTGAGTTTCTAAGAGTGGTTATACCGTTTCAACACGAAGGATATGCAATAGATTTGTGGCGTAGGTCACAAAGAAAAATGGGAAGATGGCTACAAGGCCAGTTTGTACTTGGGCTTATTGTTGGTGTCTTGGTTTATCTTGGCCTCACCATACTTGGGGTAAAAAGCGCACTTCTTCTTGCTATTTTGGCTGCAATGTTAGAAATAATTCCACTTTTTGGGCCCATTATTGCTGCAATACCGGCCATAGCCATTGCTCTTGTAGACGGAGGAGTTTCTCTTGGGCTTATGGTGATTGGTCTCTATGTGATAATTCAACAGTTTGAAAATCATCTAATATATCCACTTGTTGTAAAAAAGGTTGTAGGAGTTCCTCCCCTGGTTGTTATAGTGGCGTTAATAATAGGTGGTCAATTAGCCGGATTTTTAGGGGTATTGTTGGCTGTGCCAGTCGTAGCAGCTCTTATGGAATATGCTAATGACGTACAGAAAAGAAAGATAAAGATGCACGAAGAAATGGACAAGAAGAAAACAGCTTAACAATAACTAGAGTGAAAAAAGAAAATTTCTACATAACCCCGTACCAAAGCAAAGCTTGGTACGGGGCAGGCAACCTTAAAATACGTGTTATATTATAATTCTGAAATATGAATGAGAATTTTTACATTACTACTACATTGCCTTATGTTAACGCCGACCCACATATCGGTTTTGCTTTAGAGGTAGTGCAGGCAGACGTGCTAGCAAGATATCATAGACTCATTGGCGACAATGTGTTTTTTAATACGGGCACAGATGAACATGGCCAGAAGATATATGAGGCTGCAGAAAAATCAAATCAAGACGTACAAGACTATGTAGATAAATATGCAGAAAGGTTTGATCAGTTAAAAAATTCCCTAGACCTTAGTTATGATAATTTTATACGCACAACAGATTCACATCATATAGA
>JBFIIZ010000024.1:0-8732 GCA_041601015.1 Minisyncoccia bacterium
AGAGCAGGTTAGGAAGGTAAAGGAAGGAGATGCTCACGTCGGTAAGATTGTGGAGAAACTTGGAAAAACGCAACAAGCCGAAGCGAGTGCTGAAGAGAAAATGAGACAATACGAGAAAGAAGAAAAACATATACTCAAAGAAATACCACGTCCAGAGCTTGAGAAGATGCTTGACGCTGGACCTGTGCCTAGGGCTCCTAAAGAAGGTACAGGAAAATAAAATATCTGGTAAAATAGAGAAATATGAGAGAGGGCTTAACAAAAACCCTATTTGCGATAGCAGTGGGTTTTTTGATACCTTTTTTTACTTTTGCTCAAGTAGAAATAACAGAAATAATGTACAACCTCGAAGGTGCCGATAGTGGACGAGAGTGGATAGAGGTTTGTAATACAGGGGACGATACTGTGAGTCTGGTGGGGTGGAAGTTTTTTGAGAATGGTTCTAATCATGGACTTACTTTAGTCTCAGGGAGTGAATCGCTTGCTTCTGGTGGGGTAGCAGTGATAGTAAGTGACGATACGAAGTTTGTTCTGGACTGGCCGAGCTTTTCGGGCACTCTGTATGATAGTGCGTTTTCACTTTCTAATACAGGAGAAACTTTGGAGATAAGAGATGACGCACTGAGTACACAGGATACTGTTACATACTCTGTAGATATGGGAGCAGACGGTGACGGCAAAACGTTAAACAGGGTTAATGATAGTTTCATCGCTGATGTTGCTACTCCAGGAAGTGCTAGCTGTGTAACGACCTCTTCTTCTAGTGGAAATAATACTAGTAGTGAAAGTGCTGGAGGTGGCGGTGTGTGGGTGGAAGATGATGGTGAGATATCTGTAAGTGCTGGAGAGGATAGAGTCGTGGTGGTAGGTTCTGTGGTGGAGTTTGAATCTTCTGCAGAAGGTTTGTTGGGTGAGCCTTTGGAAGCGCAAAGGTATGTTTGGAATTTTGGTGATGGAGAAACCGCGGAAGGCGAGAGTGTGTCTCACTCCTATTCGTATATGGGTAAATACATAGTTGTCTTAAATGTAGTTTCTGGTAGGTACGCCGCCTCAGATAGAGTAGATGTGATAGTGGTCCCTGCTGACATTTCGGTGACTGGGTACACGGAAAGTGAGGATGGTTATGTGGAGATAACAAATGACACAGACTATGAGTTGGATGTGTCTGGATGGCTTATCTCTTCTATGGGTGTGGATTTCGTTTTTCCAGAAAATACTATATTGAGTAATGAATACCCCATAAGATTGAAGAATGAAATAACGGGCTTGGGCGGAGCTGGAGAAAAAATAGACCTACTTTTCCCCAATGGGGTAGTAGTTGCTGTGTATGAAGTTTCTGGTGGTGGAGATGTGCGCAAGGCGGGTGACTCAGATGATCACACTTCTGTAGTAAGTACACAACCTACTGGAATAAGCGGACAATCTACAAACGAAGCCTCAACGCAATCCCCTAGGCCAAATGCAAATGATTTGCATTTGGCTGGGGGAAGTGAGTATGTGGCTGATAATATGGCTGAAAAGATGGGTCAAAACATTGGTGAGAATACGAGTGAATCCACAGAGGTGGCTGAGGAAATGGCTCTGAATGAAGGTGATGGGCGTTTACAAAATCTTGTTGGCGTTGTATTCTCATTAGGCAAAGATAAGGGCAATAGATCTGCTTTTGACTATGGCTTATTAAGGTGGCTTGTGTCACTTCTTATCCTGATTGCCGGAGCCTCGATAGCTGTTATTATTATTCGAGACGAAGAGGCTGTGTTGCACGATACGACACAGAAGGCTGTTGAATCGTCTAAAAAAGAAATTAGACGATTAGCAGAAGAAATAGAAATAATAGAATAAAATAAAAATGGAAAATCAGAAGAAAAAAACAATACTTGTAACAGGAGGAGCTGGATTTGTTGGCTCTAATTTGATTGAGGAGCTCGTAAAAGATCCTAATAATAGAGTCGTGTCTCTAGACAACTATTCTACTGGACTTAAGGAGAACCATATTGATGGAGCAGAATACATTGATGGTCACACAAAAGACATAGAAGAACTTTTGGACTTTGTTCCTGATTTTATTTTTCATTTGGGTGAGTATGCTCGTACTTCTGAAAGTTTTAATGAGGTTGATGTCGTTTGGGACTACAATGTGCGTGGAACTTTTTCTGTGCTTGAGTATTGTAGGAAAAACAAAGTTCGTCTTATATATGCAGGCTCTTCTACTAAATTTGGAGATGGTGGTGAAGGTAGAAATCAATCACCTTATGCCTGGACTAAGGCGCACAACACAGAACTAGTGGTTCACTATGGAGAGTGGTTTGGTTTGGATTATGTAATTACTTATTTTTATAATGTTTTTGGTCCCAGGGAACGAACTGGTAAACATGGCACTCTTATAGAAATATATAAAGACTTATATCGTCAAGGAAAACCTCTTGGTGTTGTGGCTCCCGGAGATCAAAAAAGAAACTTTACTCACGTTGCTGACATAGTAAATGGTCTAATAAAGGTTTCTGAGGTTGGTTCTGGTGATAATTATGCTTTGGGGCATGAGAAGAAATACACAATAACAGAGGTTGCTGATATGTTTGGTGTCGATGTGGAGATTTTGCCAGAAAGAAAAGGTGACAGAAAAGAGTCAGCCCTAGATCTTTCCAAGACAAAAAAAGATCTCAACTGGAGCGCTGTTAGGGATTTGAGAGAATACATAGAAGATTTTAAAAAGGGTTTAAATGGCTAAAAATATAATCATTTTTTCCACAAACTACTTTCCCTTTGTGGGAGGTGCTGAGGTGGCTATAAAAGAAATAACAGACAGAATTCCTTCTACTGATATGCCTTTTGATATGGTGGTGCCTAAATACACAAAGTCTAATTTGCGTGAAGAAAAGATTGGAAATGTGATGGTGTATAGGGTTGGCTTGGGTGTGTGGTTTGATAAATTCCTGATTCCTTTTTTGGGATGCAAAAAAGCTGTACAGCTCAACAAAGAAAAGGATTATTCTACAATCTGGGTAATGATGGCCTCTCAGGCAAGCATAGCTGGAGCCAAATTTAAGAAAAAATTTCCTAATAAAAAGCTGGTTCTAACATTACAAGAAGGAGATGAAGAGGAGTATTTGAAAAGATATGTCTTTGGTAATGATTTTCTATACAAAATACTAGTAAAACCTTTTTATATGAAAGTGTTTCGAATAGCTGATGAGATAACAGCAATAAGTAATTATCTTAGAAAAAGAGCCATAAAAAATACTCATAATACGCGAGTCACCCTAGTGCCAAATGGTGTTGAGTTGAAAAGGTTTAGAAATACAGGAGAAGACTTGACTGAGCTAAAAAGAAGTTTGGACATAAAAGGATTCAATAAGGTTATAGTGACGACCTCGAGGCTTGTGAAAAAGAACGCTGTCGGCGACATTGTTTCTGCGGTCGGACTTCTGCCCGATTTTGTGAAGCTTTTGGTTATTGGTTCTGGAGAACTTGAGTCTGAAACAAAAACACAAGTTAAAAAACTTAATCTTGGGAATAGGGTGATTTTCTTGGGAAATATCGAACAAAAAGATATTCCACAATATCTTCACATTTCAGATATCTTTGTAAGACCTTCGCTTTCTGAAGGTCAAGGTATATCATTTTTAGAAGCAATGGCAGCAGAATTGCCTGTCATAGCAACGGAGGTTGGTGGTATACCCGATTTTCTAAGAGACAGACAAACTGGATTGTTTTGTGAGGCTAATAACCCACAAAGTATTGCAGACGCTGTCACTGAGCTTATAAATAACCCCAAATTAGTCTTAAAACTAGCCCAGAACGCGAGAAAAATGGTGGAAGAGAGATACGATTGGAAGATTGTTTTTAATAAGATGCAAGAAGTGTTAAATAAATAGTATGAAAGTATTGATTACATCAGGCACATATCCACCTAAAGTCGGAGGATCTTCATATTATGCCTATAACTTAAAAAAAGAACTTATAAACCAAGGGCACGAAGTTAAAGTTCTTTCTTATGGAATTGAAGACAAGTTACCATCAGGTGTTCGACACTTATATTTTTTCTTTAGAGTTTTACAAAACACAAAAGACATAGATTTTATTCTAGCTCTGGACACCTTTAGCGTGGGAGCTCCTTCTGTTTGGGCGTCAAAAATTAGAGGTAAGAAGTCTATAATACGTATTGGAGGTGATTTTTTGTGGGAACATTATGTAAATCGGACGGGAGATCAGATTCCCTTTCCAAAGTTTTATGAAAAACTACCTAACCTTAATCTAAAAGAAAGAATTATTTTTTCTGTTATGAAAAGGACGCTGAGTAGGTATGATGCAGTTGTCTTTAATACAGAGTGGCAAAGAGATATTTTTGCTCCGATATATAACCTGAAAGATTCTTATGTGATATGGAATCACATACCACAAAAAGAAAAAGATCAAGAACCGAAAGGTAAACTTGTTGTTTCTGTTGGTAGAGATATACCGCTTAAGAATCAAAAAATATTAAAAGAAGTTTTAGATGAGCTGAAGTTGGAATACAAGGTTGGATCTATGTCTTTTGCTGATATGCAGGACAGCGTTAAAGACTCTTATATTGTTGTCATGCCTTCTATATCAGACATGAGTCCTGGTTTTATAATAGAAGGTATAATCAGAAACAAACCTTTTGTTGTTACAAAATACAACGGTTTTTCAGATGACGTAAATGAATTAGGGCTCTCTGTTGAGCCCTTGGATAAAAATGACATAAAAGAAAAAATAGAATTTCTTTTGATTGACGATAATTACAAAAAGTATAAAGAAAAAATAAAAGCGTTTAACAAGACCAATACTTGGTCTGATATTACTCGTGATTTTATTGATGTTTATTCAAAGATTGTATGAAGTTGATTTCTATAGGTACTGACAGAAAAATATTTGATACTAATAGCGCCGTGTTTAATAGGGCTCTTAAGTATGCTAAACATACAGATGAAATGCATGTGGTTGTTTTTTCACTAAAGAAGCATGGTATAAAAGACGGGCACCTGAACGTCGGTAATTTATTTTTGTATCAAACAAACTCTAAAAACAAGCTTTCTTATATAAGAGACGCGCAAAAAATAGCAAGCTCTATCATTGCGAACTCTTCTGGTTGGGTGGTTACTACTCAAGACCCGTTTGAAACAGGATTGGTGGGGAAAAGATTGTCAAAGAAGTTTGGTATACCTTTTCAGGTACAGGTTCATACGGATTTTTTAAGCCCCTATTTTAAAAAACAATCTTTTTTAAATAGAATAAGGTTGATTATCTCCAAGGGCGTAATAAAAAAGACTGACAGTATAAGGACCGTCTCAGAGAGGATAGCAAGATCTTTGGTTACGTCTAACTATAAGTCAAAAGCAAAATTGCATGTACTCCCTATATTTGTAGATATAAAGAAACTCAAAGAGGCTGAGCCAAGTTTTGATTTGCATACAAAATACCCTCAATTTGAGAAAATAATATTAACAACATCAAGGCTAGAACCAGAAAGAAATGTTTCTATAGCTATTAGCGTACTTTGGGATGTGTATAAGAATTACCCTAAAACAGGTCTTGTGATAGTTGGAGACGGTAGCGAGAGATCAAAACTAGAAGAGGAGGTAAAAACTTTTGGTCTTGAAAAAAATGTTGTGTTCGAGGGGTGGCAAAATGATCTCGTGTCCTACTATAAAACAGCAGATATTTTCTTGAACACTACTAACTATGAAGGTTACGGAATGTCGCTGGTAGAAGCTTCATCACATGGTCTGCCTATAGTAACAACTGACGTGGGTATAGTAGGAGATTTACTCAAAGATAATGAAAGCGCTCTTGTTTGTAGTGTGGGTGATAAGTCTTGTATTACGGCCAAAATATATCGTCTTTTAAAAGATGAAAAACTAGCAAAAACCCTTATTTCTGGGGCTGAATCGTCGATGGATAAGATTTCTATTTCTGAAAATGAATATATCAAGCGGTACACTAAACTTCTTGATTTATCCTAATTCTCGAGATCTTTTATTGAAATAAAATTAGAGCCGTTTTTTACTAAAAATTGGTTATTGTTTTTTATTTCTTTTGCGAAGTTCCAGGCAAGTATTAGTATCGTGTCTGGAATATTTTCTTCTGCATGAGCTTTGTCTATTATTGGTATAGTTACACCCGGTAAATATTTGTTATGTTTTAGTTTGTTGTCTTCAATAATGTAGTCTATGTCATCGCTTGATATTCCAAAATAGTTTAATGCTGTTGTTGCTTTTGCTGGAGAACCATAACCAACTATTTTATTAGACTTACTTTTTATTTTACTTAGGTTTTTGTTTACCTTGTTTTTTATGTCCTCAATTTTTTTCTCAAATTTTTTGTAGGTTTTTATTTTGTCGAGTCCGTACTCTTTTTCTTTGGTTAAGAATTTACTTACGCTTGAGCTTTTTTTGCTCCCAGCTCTTTGTATAAATACACGAATGGAACCACCGTGAGTGTCGATGTGTTCTACGTGCACAACTTCTAAGTCTAGTTTGTTAAAAAAGTTTTTCAAAGAAAGCACGCTCCAGTAGTTTACGTGCTCGTGGTAAATATTATCGAATGTTAAATCTTTTAGTGTATCGAGTAGGTACTGAACTTCAATAACAAATGTCCCTTTATTTTTTAATAGATTAAACGCATTTTCTGCTATTTCTTTTAGACCATCGGCATGAGCAAATACATTTGAAGCAGTTACAAGATCGGCCTTGCCCTCAGTCTTTAAGATTTTGCTAACAACTTTTTTGTCAAAATAAGAGTTTATCGTTTTTACTCCTTCTTTATTTGCGAGCTTTGCAATGTTTTTTGCTGGCTCAACACCCACGACTCTTATACCACGCTCCATTAGAGGCTTAAGGGCGATTCCATCGTTACTTCCTATGTCCACGACTAGAGATTTTTTGTTTAACTTAAACTTCTTTATGTATTTTTTTGCTGTGTCTTCGAAGTGTTTTCTAAAAGTTTGTGATGTTGAGGATACATACAAATAGTTATCAAACATATTTTCTGGAGGCACTACACAGGAGAGTTGGCAGTTGTGACACTCTGCGCAATAGTTCATCTCAAGTGGATATGTTTCCACAGCTTCGTCGGCAGAATCTAGTAGGTTATTGGCTAGAGGTGATGCACCAAGAGATATAACCCTTTCTAGGTGTATGTTTCCACAGGAACGACACTCTTTCTTATAAGAGCTTAGTAGTCTTTGTCGCATGTCTTCATCAACCAACTTATATGGAATAGTGTGTGTGATGCCGTAATTTTCATGCTCTCTTTCTCCTCTTACCAGGTTTAGAAACACAGAATCTTCTGTAAAGACCATAGTATGAGCCACATTTGGCTTAATTATAGACAAATCACCAGCATTTATTAGCTTTGTCTCTATGTTCGCATTTGGCTTCGATAGGTCTTTTATAACACTTATATATTGACCGCTAATCAAAAGACACTTCTGTTCCTGGATAGGGTGATAGTGGTTTGCTCTTACAGAACCAGCCTTTGACTCTATGTATCCTACTAGGTTTATAGGCTCTGTGAGCTCATAGTTACTTATTTTACCTCTTTCATCGATGTACTCTTTATCACCTCTCATTATATGCTCGAGCTCTGGTAATTGTTTTTTCTTTGACCAATTTTCGATCATTTCTTTTACACATGTTTCTAAGTCATAAAGAAACTCAAAACCTGTGTCTAACAATTTTTTATTTGAAAGTGTATAGCCTAGATTAGGGATCTCGTCTTTTGTGCTTGTGAGTTTTAATTTTGGATTAAATTTCTTACACAACTTCGCAACACCTTTAACTGTCGTGTTTTCATTGGTTAGGTGAAAAGTATCTCTTTCTATGTCTGACTCTGCCATAAACTTAAAACATCTTGCTACATCAAGAACAGCAACAAGGCTTTTGTGCTGTATACCTCCTGAAAAGAGTTTGATTGTTTTGTTTTGAGAAGCCATTCTTGAGAACAAGTTTGGCATTATGTTCATTCGGGCGGTGTCTGTGGAGTAACCGTACGCAGAGCCTAGTCTTAATATTATGAAATTCTTATCTGAAGCGTATAAGTCTTTTTCAGTTTTTACCTTACCTTTTGCGTATGTTAATACGGGGGTTACCTTGGTGTCTTCTGTGATATTAAATTTGGTATCTTTGAAGCCCTCATATACAACGTGTGTTGAAGGAAATATTATTTTACATTTTTTAGGAGAGAGGTTGATTATATTTCTAGAACCTTCCACACCGACTTTCTTTATCAATTTGTCGTGGTCTCTGTTTGATTCTGTGTTGGTGTAAGCTACATTTGTTATTCCAGCTAAGTGATGAACTATATCTGCATCTTTGAGAACTTTCTTCATCAGGTCTTCGTCTAGTATGTCTCCGTGTACAAACTCTATTCCCCAATCTCTTAACTGCTTCACTCTCTCTGAAACAAAACGATTGTCCACCACAACAATTTCTTTGAAACGAGATTCACCTGAATATAGTTTTGATAATTCTGTTCCTATATACCCGAGACCTCCTGTTATAACTATTTTCTCCATATGCCTTTTGATATTTGTCTTAATTTTTATAACGATATACTATGTAGTAATTAACCTGTATTAGGGAATAATTCTATCAGAAAATATGGAAAAGAGTAATAAAAAAATAGGTTTTATAGGACAGGGATGGATAGGGAAAAACTATGCAAATGATTTTGAACATAGAGGGTACGATGTTGTCAGGTACGCCTTAGAG
>JBFIIZ010000025.1:0-8534 GCA_041601015.1 Minisyncoccia bacterium
CTTGCTCTTTACATTTTGTGGATCATGGGCGCATGGAAGCTCACACCTTTTCTTCTCTAGAAGAAATGTTTAAGGCCCGGACTGATTAATTTCAGCCGGGCCTTTTGACTTAGAAAGTCATGATACTCCGTTGGAATGAAAGTCGTTGTACATTTCTGTAAAACAACTTTTCATAGATGACATCAAGACACAGAGTCTGCATGGGTTTTCTTCACACCCATTTTCGCTATGATGTTTTTGTCTAGCGGGTGAAGAAGAAAAATACTCCCAATAAGCCTTGTGGACATCCATACTTGAGTCTGTTTCGGTAGACCACATCGCTCTTGCAATTGTCAAAACCGACATCGGTTTTTCTTTGATGTAATCTTCAACGTAACCCCAAAGAGCTTCAGAGGAACCGTTTATATTGACACGAGGAAGTCGTCGCATAACCTCTTCGAGCGGGTGTGAATCTTTGAGGTTCTTTTTTGAACCAGCTAAATCTTCAACCATTTCTGGAAAAGACTTCATTTTAGTTTGTGTCGCCATTAGTCTTATTTTCTGTGTTTTAAAAGAGCTACTTAACAAGTAGACTACAACTCATAATAAGATTTGTCAACATCAAAAAACCACCGTATGGGTGGTTTAAATGTAAATGAATGTAGATATAGGTACCTATTTCTTCTTATGCCGATTAGCCCGACGCATCTTAGCGCGCCTCCTTCTTTTAACTGATTTTCGCTTGTTCTTTATCTTTGTTCCCATGAGCTAAGTATTCTACCTAATTTCTACTGAATATCAACAGCTGGGGTGATTATTTGGGAAGGGTCCAGTGAACCATCTCCAAAGTTCTCAAGTGTAGGGCCTACAAAGCCCCAAAAATAAGACAAAATGGGTTGTATATAACGAGTCCATATGGGAGCAATAAAACCATTCCAAAGGCCCAAAAATAGATTCCAAACATACTTTAAGTTTCCTTGAGTCTGGTCAGATTCAATAAATGTTTTTAAATCAAAACCAAGGTAGCTAAGAATCAAAACAGCGACAACAACTAAAAACACAAACCTGGTCAATCCTTGGTTGTTTTGTGTTTTGCTCATTTCAAATAAAATTATAACAATAAAATTCTAATTCTAAAGGTAGTCAAGTGGATTAAGGTAAGCTTCAAAGGGGGCAATTGGAATGATGGCGTTTGCACAGTTTGTTCTAGACTTGATATCTCCGAGCCTAACAACTCTTACACCCTGTGTCGCATAAACAGAAAAATGTAAATGCGGTCCTGTGGAATATCCAGTGTTTCCGCTGTATCCAATCAGGTCTCCTGTTGAGATAACCTGATTGACTTTTGCTGTAATAGAAGAAAGATGGGCATATAAAGTAGAGAGACCCGTGTTGTGTTTTATAAGAACCCATTTTCCATAGGAATAACATCCTTTAATTGAATCAGTGTTTCCAAGCGCTTGCACTGTGCCATTACCAGCAGAAAAGACCGATGTTCCAATAGATGCTCTAAAATCAATTCCATTATGACCCTTTCCATTGTATGCGCCACCTTGAGCAAAAGCAGTATTACCAAATTTTTGAGTTAATGTTATTTTTTTGAGCGGCCAAGCTAAAACACCAGAACCTGATGGGGGAAGAGCTGAAGGGTCTATTGCTATTCTTAGCTCTGATTCAAGCTCTGCAAGTGATTTTAGAAAAGCCTCTTTTCTTTCAATAGCCTCTTCTAGATAATCTTCATATTTTGCTTCTTCATTTTTTGTAATATTAAGAATTTTAGTTTTTTCATGTTTATTATAATCAACCACTTCTTTTTGAGAGCTTAAGTTGTTTTTTAAAACAGAGAGCTCTCCCCTCTTTAATTCCTGATCAGATTTATTTTTTTGTAAACCAGCTTTTAAATTTCTGAGCTCTTCAAGGTTAACTTGTAATTGATTTTGAAATGTTTCGAGTGTGTCTACTTTTTCCCAAAATTCAGTTAACTTACGATACTTAAACATAGCCTCAATAATAGATGTTTGATCCTGCTCTCTTATTGTTCTTATACTTTCTCTAAGAGCGTTTTTGTTTTTTTCTATTTTCTCTTCTTTTTCTTTTATCTTTAGACTAAGCTCGTTTATTGTGAGATTTGCGCCATAAATCTTGTTTTCTGTAAGATTAATGTCCGCACTAATTTTTTTTGCAGAAACATTAAGTTGACTGATGTTTTGCTGAAGAGACTGTTTCTCTTCCTCAATTTCATCGAGCTGTTCTTCGTACTCTCTTATCTCACTTTCTATTTTTTTTATTTGTGAACTTGTGTCATTAATTTTGTTTCTAATTTCTGCTATGTCTTGAGAATATACAGTTGGCACAAAAACTCCTCCAAGGAGGAGCGTCAAAAACAGCGCGTTAAAGAAAAAAAATCTACTGCTCATGTTCATCAATTTTTAATATAGCCTCATTTAACCTTGCCAAGGTTTCTGTTTTACCCAAAACTTCAGCCAAAGTAAAAGGGTCTGCTGATTTGTCTACACCAGACAAGGCATATCTCATTGGCCATAGAACATTTCCCTTTCCATGACTTTCTGCGTAATCCCATATTGATTCTTTTATTTTTGGAACAAAAAATTCTTCCTCGGGCATTCCCTCAAGTGTATCCAGAATCTGTTTAATATAACTTCTTGTGTTCTTAATATTTGGTTCACTTTTCCAATTCAATGACTCCGGATGATAGCCGGGCTTTTCAAAAAAATACTCAAGTTCACCTTCGTTTGACATTTTTTGAACATCTTGAAGTGTGTGCATTCTCTCTCGTATTAAAGGAAAAACCTTGTTAAATCTTTCTTCTGAGTATTGAGGCAGTTTAAAAATATCTGTGGGCATTACATCAAGAATCATTTCTTTTAATTCTTTGCCGGGTAATCTATACAAATGCTCTTTATTCAACCATAGAAATTTATCTATATTGAACACCGCCCCACCCTTTTGGATTTTATCAAGAGTAAATAGTTCTACTAGCTCGTCTCTTTGTATATATTCAACATTATTTCCAGGACTCCAACCCAAAAGAGCTAAGTAATTAACCATTGCGTCACTTATAAAACCTTCTTCTTTATATTCAAGAGTAGACTTAGCGCCATGTCTTTTTGAGAGTTTGCTTTTATCTGGACCCAAAATAAGTGGTATATGTGCATATATAGGGCGAGGAGCACCAATGGCGTCCTGAATCAATATCTGTCTTGGTGTGTTTGATATATGGTCATCACCTCTTATTATGTGAGTTACACCCATATCAAAATCATCAACAACAACAGCAAGATGGTAAAGAGGTTCATCTAAACTTTTTGCCAAAACAAAATCACCTAACTCTGTTGTATCAAACTTGATCACTCCCCTGATTTCATCCTCAAAAGATATCTGTGTATTTGGGTTTTTGAACCTTATAACCGAACCCCTATCCCCTTCTTTTTCTTCTGAAACATAAGCATGACCTCCTTTGATCATTTCCTGTAAATGTCTTTTATATAGAGAAGTTCTTTCTGATTGCCTAAATGGACCATAATAATCAATCCCAAGCCAATCTAGTGCGTCTATAACATCTTTCTCGTACTCTCTCTTGCTTCTTTCTTTGTCTGTGTCTTCAAAACGCAAATACATTACACCACCATGTTTTTTGGTGAAGAGCCAATTAAAAAGAGCGGTGCGAGCACTCCCAACATGGAAACCCCCTGTGGGGCTTGGTGGAAACCTTGTTATAATTTTTTTATTTTCAGAATTCATTATTTTTTTATTAACCTATTTTTGATGAGACAGGGCGATGTCTATTAATTTTCTTGCGATCTTTTTTGCTGCATCTGTTTTTGCAAAACCTTTTGCTGCTTCTGACATTGTTTTTGCTCTATCTGGACTTGTGAGTATTCTATCAATCTGGGATATTAAAATATCGTCATTAAAATTAGCTTCCTCTATTACGACAGCCGCACCTGTGTGTGCGTAAGCAAAAGCATTTGACCTTTGGTCTCTCGAGATTGTTTGAGGTATTGGAACCATAATACTAGGCACACCCCAAGAAGCTATTTCAAAAATACTAGAGCCAGATCTAGTTACAATTACGTCAGCAATTCCAGCCGACATCCTCATTGCCAGAGTATTCAAAAACGGAAATGGTTTATATCTATCTTTATATTTATTGTCAGTAAGCTCTACTTCAGACAGCTGTTTAACAGACTCAAAGTTAGCATTACCTGTTTGGTGTATGATTTGATACTTTTCTACCAACCTAGAAAGTGAAAGTAGTATTATGTCGTTTATTTTCTCCGCACCTTGAGAACCCCCTAATATGAGAACTACTGGAATATTTTTTTCTAACTTCAAAAATTCATGAGCACCCTCTCTCTCTGGGCGAATCAACTCTTTTCTTATTGGGTTGCCAGTATATACGACTGTTTCTTTGGGAAACTGATCTGCAACTTCGGGGTAAGAGATTGCAACACCTTTTGCAAATTTTCCTGCCCAAAGATTAACTCTACCTGGCACAGAATCAGATTCATGTATTACCACAGGAATCCTAAACAGCCTTGCTGCAAACAACACCGGAAAACTTCCATACCCACCTTTTGCAAAAACAACGTCGGGATATATACGAAACACTTTCCAAATAGCCACCAGTACACCAAAACCAACCTTTAACATATCTGTTATATTTTTTACGGAAAAATATAGACGAAGTTTTCCTGAGGGTATTTGTTGGAAAATAATTTCTTGTTCAAATAAAGCTCTCTCGTCATATTCTGATGGACCTAAAAAATATAATTTAGGTTCAATAAGTTTATCTTCATCAACTATGTCGTGTACGGATTGGGCGACCGCTATAATCGGATAAAAGTGTCCTCCAGTACCACCACCTGTAAATAAAATCTTTATCATATGTTTTTATATATTAACATTTTCTACTTATTTTTCTGATATTTAGATATGTTTAATACTATCCCAACTGCCCCAAGAGCAAATAGCATTGCCGTTCCTCCTTGGGACACAAAAATCAAAGGCATGCCCGTTAAAGGAAAGATGTTTAACATCGCCGCTATGTTTATTAAAGACTGTGATATCACCAAAAGAATAATTCCAGTTGCAAGCAGAGTAGAAAACTTATCTGGCGCACGAGACGCTATTCTAAGTCCTCGTATTGCAAACAACAAAAACACAATCAATAAACTTACCGCACCAATGAATCCCCATTCCTCGGCAAAAACAGCAAATATTGAGTCTCCCATTGGTTCGGGTAAAAAACTAAACTTTTGAACACTTTGACCAAAACCTCTTCCTGAAAAACCGCCGGAGCCTATAGATATTAAAGATTGTTGTATTTGATAACTAGATCCAAGAGGATCAAGAGTTGGGTCAAAAAATGTTAACAGTCTGTCTTTTATATAGGGCTTAGCAAGGGCTAATAAACCAACCCCAAGGAGACCAGTTAAAGAAAAAGTGGCAATATGTGACCACCTGCCCCCAGCAACAAGAAACATACCAAGAGCGGTTGCAAAAATTACAACAAAGGTTCCTGTGTCTGGTTGCATCAAGAGTATTCCTCCAACTATCATCAGTATCACCAATAAGGGAACCACACCAAACTTTATGGTTGATACTTTTTGTTTTACACCAGAGAGCCAGGCGGATAGATATATAACAAAGCCTATCTTAAGCGCTTCGGCTGGTTGGAAAGACAGAGGTCCTAGATTAAGCCATCTTTTTGCACCACCATGTGAAAAACCTAATTTGGGAATAAAAACCAATAGTGTTAACAATATTGTTGCTAAAAAAATATAAAAAGCGTACTTATGCCAAGTTTTATAATTAACATATGAACCTATAAATAGAGCTACTCCGCCCAAGATGAGGCCAAAAAACACTTGGTTGAAAACAATTTTAGAAAAAGCAATCCCTTCTCGGGTCATGAGACCCATAGAGGCTGAGATAAATATAAAAATGCCGCCAAAAACCAAGATAGCTATAAAAGACAGAAACACTTTGTCTATTTGGCGGTTATTCATTGCATAATAATAACATGTTCAATTTTTACACAAAAAGTTTTTAAAGGAAAATGCTCCGACTTTAAGTCGGAGCGAGTTATAAGAACACTTAGAGGTGGTGTTCTTCCCTACACAGAGAACACCACGCTCTCTAAGTGTAGATGTGAATCACCTCCTTGAATCCCGTACCGCGGTCACCGTGACCACACTTTTTTTGTACGGTCTGAATATTAAAGAACAATTCATTTTGTCCGTGTCCCCCCAGTACAACATTAATGTTAATGAGACAAAATTGATTATACGCTCTTATCCAATAAGAGCAACAATCATACCGATTATAGCAAATACAACAGTAATAACCCAATACCGCATCGTAACCTTGTATCCAGGCCAACCAATTGCCTCAAAATGATGATGTATAGGAGCAATCTTAAAAATCTTTTTACCTCTATATTTCTTTGATGCAACTTGTATTACATTAGAAAGTGTTGTCGCTAAAAGCGGAAATGCAATTATGGGAAGAAGAACAACTTGCTCTGTAAGAAAGGCAACAACCGCGAGTGTTGTGGTGAGCGCCATAGAACCGGTTTCTGACATATAAAAACGTGCGGGAGGAATATTAAACCAAAGAAACGCAAGTAGACCTCCAACCATCACAAAACAAAATGCAGCTAAATCTATCTGGCTTTGGGCAAATGCAATGACTCCATAAGCGGAGAAAATAATAGCAAAAACACCACCAGCAAGACCGTCTATTCCGTCTATTATCCCACTCGAGTAAACCGCAAGCATTACAAATATAAAAAATGGTATAAAAAACCAACCAATATCATGCACTCCTAAAAATGGAACGATAATAGAAGAAACATCTAACTTAACGAAGAACCACCAAGCGCCGATGATAGAAACAAAAAATATAACAAGTAGTCTCTTCTTTAAAGAGAGACCTCCAGAAAAATGCCCACCATTGCCGCGTATTTCTAAATAGTCATCAATAAGACCTATAAAAGCACCAATTAGAAGTGTAAATAATGGCAACCAAGTTTGACCCCGGCTTAAGAAACTTAATTTTTCAGTAACTGCAGTTGGCCAAATATTTGCGATTATCCACAGTATAAATATAGTTAGAAATGCAGAAAACCAAATTATTATACCCCCCATCCTTGGAGTTCCTACTTCCTTACCTTTGTGTAATTCATTAAAAAGAGGCGTGTCTTTTCCCCCATCCCCCATACCCCTCTTGCCAGCTTTTTTCTTCCACATTTGATTATCGTAAAGATAATCAGTAATAGGTGGAGTGATTATTATTCCAACAAAAAAGGCAATTGCCGCTGGAGCAAATACTTTTATAACGTCTATTACCGTCGGGTCTATAACCATCAAGACTGAGTATAGCAATTTTTCCTATAAACAAAAATAGGAAAAGAAAAACCCCGCTCTTATCCTAATAGGATAGTCATCGCGGGGTGCTGGAGGCCATTCGCCAAGCACACAAGGGGTTAGAAGCAATTTTGTACAGATGTAACCTACTCCTTACGGGGAGCGCTTCCATCTGAACCGAGATCGGTTTAATCCCCTAAAAGTGCTACCACTATGGATACTACGGCCATGTACTGCAGCAATATTAAAACTACTCCTAGAGAGCAGTTTTGTCAACAATTAGTATTTTAACTAATTGGAGTTTATGTATTTAAGAGTTGCTTTGTGTAATTCGGCTGCGTCAGTAAACCGACCTTCTTTTGTAGAGCCTAAAACAGTTATAACATATGGTTGCATTAGACCCGCGTCAAAAGCAATAACTAGATTTCCACCAGCCAAATCAGTAAATCCTGTCTTAGAACCAATCAACCCTAATGTGTTGCTGGCAAATTCATTTGTATTAGAAACAGTGTGCTCTATATTATCTAGGGATGTTACAGAAACTGCGTCTTGAGTTGTTGCTTCAAGTATTTTTGGGTTCTCTACCAGAATAGTCGACATTAGTCTTGAAATATCTAGAGCAGACCCATAAGAACCACTTTGTGTTTTTTCGTCTATATCAAGACCGGTCGGATTCAGAAAATAAGTTTGTTTTAAGCCAAGCTCTTTTGCTTCTCTGTTCATAAGTTCTGTAAATGTTACTTCTTCTTCTGAAAAAGCCTCAACCGCAGAGGCCATTGCGCTAGAACCATCATTAGAAGATATCACCAAAGTAAAATCTCTTATGTCATTAAGGCTCCATCTCTCATTTTCATAAAGACCACTATCGCCCTCTACTTGAAGATTTTTACCATTTACTGTTATCACATAATCTTCACTAAGGTACTTTGAAGCAACTCTTGCTGTCATTAGCTTAGAAAGAGACGCAAGCGGTAGTTGGTGTTCTGCTTTTTTTGAATAAACCACATCTTTTGCTCTAACGTCGTATACAACAAAAGATTCTGCCTCTATATCAAGGTGTCCAAAAATATCTTCAGCCGTAACCACGTATTCTGGAACCACCACAACTTCTTGCTGAGAGTATTTATTATAAAGAGAAAAACCCCCAAAAATTATAGCTAAAGC
>JBFIIZ010000026.1:0-8086 GCA_041601015.1 Minisyncoccia bacterium
AAACCTTTTAGTGTTGATGATGTATTAGATTCATTGTTAGACACCGGGATTCATTTTACTACTATATATAGAAACCTAACTCTATTTAAAGAAAAAGGACTTCTTCGCGAGGTGGATATGCGCCGTGACTCTGTTTTCTATGAATACACAGGAGGCGAACACCACCATCATCTTATATGTACAGAATGTGGTTTTGTTGAGGACTTTCATTTTTGTGATGTGAATGATTTAGCAAAACAAGTTTTAGAAGAGTCTAAAAATTTTAAATCTATTACAGACCATTCTTTTGAAATGTTTGGTCTTTGCAAGAAGTGTAGATAGGTTTTCTAAGTTTCGAGCTATCCACTTTAAAAAACATTTTTTTTTAAATAAATAGTAAAATATTAGTATTAGTAAATAAATTATTAATTTTTAGTTATATATGAAAAATAAATATATTGAATGGGCACTTCGTATTGGTGTGGCGGGAGAATTTTTAGGCCACGGAGTGTTTGCATTACAAGGAAAAGAAGGTTGGTTTAAGTATTTTGATTTTTTTGGAATCACAGATCCTACATTAATGGTCAATATTTTGTTGGCTGTTGGTGTTATGGATGTACTGCTTGCGGTCATGATTCTTGTTAAGCCAATACGACCGCTTATATTGTGGATGGCTCTCTGGGGACTCTTTACAGCGATGATTCGTTGGCCACTAGGTCCAGATCCTGTATGGGATTTCGTTGAAAGGTGGGCAAACTGGGCGGCACCGCTTGCACTGTACTTTATGTATGGAGGCACGCTCTTTATGAAGAAAAAATAACAACACTGATTCTGCCCGAGTTAAAAGCTCGGGCAGAATTTTTGTGTTAGAATCTTTTTTATAATATGAATAAAACAATAAAAACAACATCCATTGTCTTTATAGCTTTGTCATTTGTGGGTATTTTGGACTCTTTTTATTTAGTGATAACTAAGTTAAGCGAGACTGACGCGGCTTGTTCTATATTAGAAGGCTGTGATGTTGTTTTGAACAGCTCTTACTCGATGGTTGGTCCCATACCTCTTGCTGTGTTTGGGTTTATGTATTACCTTTTTATATTTTTTGCTTCCCTATACTTCTTATCAAGACCACAAAAAATTAGAGTTTTTGTTGTTTCCTCGTGGCTTACCGCAATCGGTTTTTTGTTTTCTCTATACTTTACTTACCTACAAGCATTTGTACTTGAAGCATATTGCACTTATTGTTTAACCTCTGCTTTAATAAGCACTGTTTTGTTTATATTCGGTATGAAGTTTCTCTTAATTGACAGAAAACAATACGAGGCGTAGTATCAAGTTAACCTCACTTCTTGAGGTGAAGCACTAGGTCTTGGTGGGTGAGGCCACATGCTTCATAGCGGAAATATCTTGCTCTATCCGCTCGCCCGTTCCCTTGCAGCCTCTAGGGAACGGGCTTTTCTTTTTGTATTATAAAACAATGAATTTAAATATTTTTAAAACTAGAAAACAACGAGCCAAGAAAATGCTCATAGAACTCAAGAATCTTTTTCCAAATACAAAGACTATGCTTGTATACACCAATTCATGGGAACTTCTTGTTTCCGTTGTATTGTCTGCTCAATGTACTGACAAACGGGTAAACATGGTTACACAGATGCTGTTTAAAAAATATAAAAAGCTAGATGATTATTTAAAGGTAAGCCAAGAAGAATTTGAAAAAGATATTTTTTCAACCGGTTTTTATAGAAACAAAGCTAAAAATATTTTAGCAGCAGCAAAAATCGTTAAAAACAATTTTAACGGAAAGGTTCCTCACACAATGGATGAGTTGCTGACTATACCCGGAGTTGCTCGCAAGACTGCAAACGTAATTCAAGGTCAAGCTTTTGGAATTTCTGAAGGTATGGCTGTGGACACACATGTGCGTC
Organism: Minisyncoccia bacterium; assembly: GCA_041601015.1. GTDB lineage: Bacteria > Patescibacteriota > Minisyncoccia > Phycocordibacterales > PCTT01 > 21-14-all-36-13. The sequence continues at coordinate 1,908 of JBFIIZ010000026.1, forward strand.
GTTTTGCTATTAAGTTTGATCTTACAAACAACACAAACCCTGTCAAAATAGAAAAAGACCTAATGGAGTTAGTGCCTCAAGAAGACTGGCACTTTTTCTCTAGCTCTCTTGTTAGGTATGGACAAGAGATATGTCCAGCAAATAAACATAGTTGTGAGACACATCCTCTTTCAAAAATTTATCCAAAAGCTGGAAATATATGGCCTAAATCTAAATGATATTGTAGAATTATTTTTATGAAAATAAACAAGGAAATAACAACTATATTACTTGTGTTTTTTGTACTTTTGACCTCTGTTCTGGCATATTTTCAATTTGAAAATCTTAATAAGGAAGTATCAAAACTTGAAAATCAGATTGCTGCTTTAGTGTTGAAATTTGAGGCCGAAAAGGTTAAATCTGATGAATCAAATGAAATGTTGAGGAGAGAGTTGTTAAAACAAAAATCACAAGATGAACTATTAACTGAAGCTGTCTCAGAGATTGCTTCTTCCGTTGTTTCTGTAATGGTTTCTAAGGATGTTCCTGTTTTAAGGGTTGAATATGTTAATCCGTTTGGTGATGATCCTTTTTTTAGAAATTTTGATATAAGAGTACCAAGATACATACAAGATGGAACACAAGAACAACAGGTTGGTGCTGGGACTGGGTTTTTCCTTACAACGCAGGGGCATATAATTACCAACAAACATGTTGTCGATAATGAGGAAGCAAGATTTATTGTTCTTCTGTCTGATGGTTCACAAAAAGAAGCAAAATTAATCTATAAAGATCCTCTGGTAGACATTGCTATACTTGATATAACAGGTTCAGGTTACAATGCGGTTAGTTTGGGAAATTCAAATAATCTAAAAATAGGTAATTCAGTTTTTGCTATAGGTAACGCATTAGGTGAATATAGTAACTCAGTTTCTGTTGGTATTATTTCTGGACTACATCGAGATATTAAAGAATTGGGTCTTGAGAATGTGATTCAAACTGACGCAGCAATAAATCCTGGTAACTCCGGAGGCCCCCTTGTCTCGCTTGACGGTAAGGTTGTTGGGGTGAATGTTGCAACTGTAATAGGTGGCGATAATTTGGGTTTTGCTATTCCAATAAATGAGATTATAAAAATTATAAGAGAAAAAACTCAAATACAATTTTGAGTTAGTGTCAAGTGTACAATAAAAAACTCTTCCTGTAATATATTTGAACCTCTGAGGGAAATTGCCTTCACAGGCACAGTACCTTATATAGAGATAGTTTGAGCAAGTAGCAGAACCTCCGGGGGACGCAACAAATTCAAACGACTCAGGGCCTTATAGCTCTGGGAGGTGTCCCTAGACACGAATACTTCTGATGTGAAGGCGCTGATGCTTATAGTTTCAGCACGTGAGTTACCTAGCGTAACGAACAACCAGAACATCACGGATCGAACCTCGACTCGTACATGAAGAATTTCAAGCTATATACACTTAACTGTGTATAAAGTTTAAACGAAAGCACTTATTGACCTTAGGGTCAAAAAGCTTGCCAAGTTTACTAGGCATCTCCCCGACAAGGCGCTGCGCCTTAGATCCGTGTCACTTGTGACATATAGATCTCTCGGCACTGAGCCGGAACCAATAAACCCATCGCATGCTTAACCGCATGATAACGAAAAGGGCGTAAGGTTCCGGCTCTTTTCTTTTCCCCCGTTTTTAAATACTGTTTTTAATACTTTTTGATATCTTTAGGTTAAAATATACACATGAGACAACAAGAAAAAGCAAGAGATGCCACCAAGATTGTGATTGTTGGTACCGGTTTTGCTGGAATGCACGCTTACATAGAGCTTCATAAAAAATTACACGGACGAAAAGATGTGTTTATTACACTTATAAACAAGCATGACTACTTTCTCTTTGTTCCTATGGTTCACGAAGTTGCCGTAGGTAACTTATTGCCAGGAAGCATAACACAATCTCTACGGGTTTTACCGCAGTGTTGTTTAGATGATTTTATTGAAGGAGAGGTTTTTGGTATTGATTTAGATGTACAGAAAATTACATACAAAAACAGACATATTATTGATAAACACGACGAACATATTAAGGGCGGCATTGTTCACTATGATTACTTAATTTTGGCGCCCGGCACTACTACAAATTATTTTGGGACAATGGGCGCAAAAGAGAACACGATTCCCCTTAAGAACCTTGATGACGCTAAAAGGATAAAAAATCACATTTTACATAGATTTGAAGAAGCGCAAACACTTGAGAGTGATGCAGAAAAAAGAAGAATTCTAAATTTTGTAGTTGTGGGCGGTGGAGCAACTGGAGTAGAGCTGGCGGGGGAGATGGCTGATGTTTTTAGAAAAGAAATGAAGACGATTTATCCAGATCTCTCTCCCCTTTCTAGAGTTGTAATAATACAGGCGGGTAAACAACTTATATCAGACTCAGAACCTTGGTTTGCAAACAAGACACAAAGAATACTTGAAAATAAAGGTAATGTTGAAGTTCTTTTAAATACCAGGGTTACAAAGGTTGATGAAGGTGGTGTTGAGCTAGAAGATGGCTCAAAAATAAAAGCTGGAACTGTAGTGTGGTCAGCTGGCATAAAAGCACGTGATATGAATTTGAGTGCGCTTAAGGGTGTTGAATATAAAGATAGAACTGGGCGTGTTGTGGTAAATGAATTTTTGCAAGTTCCTAACTATAAAAATGTATATGCAGCAGGGGATTATGCTTGGATAAAACACAGAGACAGAGAAGGTTCGTATCCTACACGTGCACAATTTGCAACAGCACAAGGTGTGAGTGTTGCAAGAAATATTTCACAACATATATTTAAAAGAAATGACTTAGAAGTGTTCCACCACAAAGATAAAGGTTTTATTGTGTCCCTTGGCGCAGGAGGTGCACTTGCAAAAGCGTATGGTGTGCATTTTTCGGGTTTTATTGCTTGGTGGGTTTATAGAACCGTATATTTAATGAGGGTTGTTGGTAAAAGAGCAAAGCTGAGGATGGCTCTTGAGTGGACCCTCAACTTATTCCTTCCTCGGGACTTGTCTGAGTTATAAGATAATTTTATACTTAGTTTATGACCAAAAAACCCAGAGCTAAATGGTTTAGAGATCCAGCAACAAGAATTGCTTTTATAACAGGACTTTTTAGTACAATTATTACTCTTATAAACGCAATTACACGCTAATAGCGTCTAGGAGTTTTTTGAGTTCTTCTCCTTCTATTTTTCTCCACTCACCTGTTTTGAGGGTTTTTAATTTTATATTCATAATTCTTACTCGCTTCAGATCTTTTACTGTGTATCCAAGCGCCATTGTCATCCTCCTTATCTGATGCTTCTTTCCCTCGGTTAGAATTATTTTGAATTTTTTGTCCCCTAATATTTTTATTTTTGCGGGTTTGGTCAGGTAACCTTCTATATCAACTCCATCTTCCATTTTTTTCTTAAAATTTTTCTTAAGAGGCTTATCTACTTGTACAATATATTCTTTTTCATGCTTGTATTTTGGATTAAGCATTTTATCTACTATACGACCATCGTTAGTGAGTATTAAAAGTCCGTAAGAGTCTTTATCAAGCCTTCCAACAACAGATACTTTTTTTGGTATATCTATTAATGTGTCAGCACTAACTTCTCCATCCTCTGGGTTGTGACTTATGATTCCCTTCGGTTTATTTAAAGCATAATAAACGTAACTATCTTTTATCTTCTTCGCCTTACCCAAAAGTTCTACTACGTCACCTTCTTCTACTTTTTGTCCCAAGATTGCACGCTTTCCATTTATTTTTACTAAACCTTTTTCTATGAGCCTGTCAGCTTCTCTTCTACTAGAAATATTCATAAGAAGTAAGTATCTATTGATTCGTATGGGGTATTCTATTTTTTGTTTATTTTTTTGCATTGGTATTATGTTTGGAAAATGGGAGGGGTGACTCTTTGTATAAAGAATCACCCCAAGACCTAGCGCTACATAACATATAATGAAATTCCTTGAATAAAAGCCCCAGCCAAGAATGTAAAAAAACTAATATTTTTCTTGACCCGACATTTACCCCTTCCTTTGTAGTTTACTGCTATTCCCGCGAATCCCACTAACATTACACACGAGCCCACGACAGCGAAAACCAAACATCTGTCCATCGTTCCATAGGTTTAAAGGGTTCGTTTGACTAGACGTATTTTTATACTACTACTTATAAGAACTGTGTACAACTGGGGTTATATTTATAACTTAAATTGCTACAATATAAGTATCGAAAGACTGTACATATTTCGTGACCGGAGGTTAGCGTTAGGGAACGATTGCCGTCAGCGCGTGTGGTACATGGTCACGAATTTGTAGAGCCGAGGTTCGAATCCGAGCCCTGTCTTTTAACCAAGCAGGGCTCTCTTTTTCTCTTACAAAAATCCGAACCCACCTACTCTTAAAAACTCAATATTGTTGATATAATCTAAACTTATGACAGGAGAAGAGTTTTGGTTGGGGCAATCTGTGTTTGAATGGTTGTCGGCTTATGGTTACTACGTATTGCCTATTCTAATAATATTTCTCGGACCAGTTGCTGGTTTTACAGCCGGTTTTTTTGCTTCTTTGGGAGCATTAAATCCTTTTATTGTCTTTCTCGTCTGGTTTTTTACAACAACAACCACGGACGCACTTCTTTTCTCTCTTGGTAAGTTTGGTAGAGGTTTACTCAATAGATTTAAGCGTTCAAGGGGTGTGGTTGAAAAGATAGACATGTTGGAACATGGACCTGGTGTGTCTTGGGTTAATTTTATAAAGGAACACTACATAAAACTCTTTTTCTTTGTGAAAATCTCACCAACGGTGACAATATCGGACATGCTTGCTGTTGTGGGAGGACTTTTGGATGTTGAGTTTAAAAGACACTATATTGCATCTATTATGGGTCAGATGATATGGAGTGGAGTGTTTGTTTCTATGGGTTATTATTTTGGTGGGGCGATACAGGACACTAGTTTTTTGATAAACACCACCGGTATTATATTAGGGAGTATATTTATTATTACGGTTATTTATATTAAATTTTTACATAAGCATATTTCACAAAAATTTGATGATGTACTAATAAGATTAAAAGATTTGTTTATAAATAGTGGTAGTGGAGAAAATAACTATACAAAAAAGTAACAACTTACTCTTTATTGTTTCTGTGGAAGGAGGAGGTAGCAAAACAAACCATAAGGTTTATGTCGACTCTGGTTATCCAGAGAGTCTTGGTTGGTTTGATACCGAGGCTTTTGTTAAAAAATCTTTTGAATTTTTATTAGAAAGAGAGTCAAAGGAGGCTATATTAGAAGAGTTTAATATATCGTTAATAGGTAAATACTTTACTGAATATGAAGAGGAAATAGGGACTCAAAATGATATATAATAACCAATATATAACTTAAAACATAAATATGAGAAAAATTAAAGTAGCAATAAATGGTTTTGGCAGAATAGGGCGTGCATTTTTGCGTCTTGCTATAGAAAAAGATGAAATAGAAATAGTAGCAATAAATGATCTGGCGGACATAGAGAATCTTGCATACTTGCTTAGATACGACAGCGCTTATGGTGTGTCCAAGAGAGATATTAAAACAAAAGAAGGTGGTTTTATTATAGATGGGAAGGAGATTACTTTCTTGTCCATTAAGGAACCAAAAGAGCTTCCTTGGAAAGATATGGACATAGATGTGGTGATTGAGTCTACTGGTTTATTTGCAAGCTATAAGGCTTCGAGGGCTCACATAGATGCTGGGGCAAAAAAGGTGGTTGTGTCATCACCTATTAAAGGAGAGCCTGAAAGTGATGTTCCTGGGGCAACTGTTTTGGTTGGTATTAATGAAGAGAAACTGAAGACTTGCACCATATCAGCAAACGCCTCTTGTACCACAAACGCAGCAGCACCTGTGGTCACAATAATGGAAGAATCTCTTGATATAGAAAAGGCAATATTGAACACAATACACGGTGTGACATCAACACAGAGACTTGTGGATTCACCACACTATAAAGACCCAAGAAGGGGCCGAGCCGCTATGGCAAACATTATTCCAACTACAACAGGCGCAGCAGCTTCTACCACCAAAGCAGTTGGTGGCATTAACTTTTTTGACGGTATTTCAGTAAGGGTGCCGGTTCTTGTTGGTTCTTTGGTAGATATCACATTTTTGACCAA
>JBFIIZ010000027.1:0-8004 GCA_041601015.1 Minisyncoccia bacterium
CCAACATTAACCACCTGTACTCTGGAAATTAGGGTTGGTAAGAAAATATCTTTAGAAGTAGTAATAATAAAAAAGTGTGTGTCGTCTGTTGGCTCTTCCAACATTTTTAAAAGTGAGTTTTGTGCTTCAACAGTAATACTATCAAGTGTAATAACAAAGATCATCTTGCCCCCAGAAATAGACTTCTTTAACTGAGAGCTACTGATTCTTCTAGCGTCATCTATACCAAAACCAATAAACTCTTCTATTCTTATGTCTGAGTTTGATTTTATGTTTATACCAAGTTCCTTTTCAATAAAACCAAGAACAGACTTTTTTATCTGTTCTTTTTCCCCAACGCATAGATGTGCGTGATGTAAATTTTCTTTCCTCAACCCCAACATATTATCTTTTTGCGACAATACTTTTCTTGTATGTGTCTAAGTGCTCTAGCGCAATACCCGTACCCTTTGCAACACAATATAGAGCGTCTTTTGCAAGCTCTGCTTTAACACCCGTCCTTCTGTATACAAGCTCTGGAAGATTTCTAAGCTGGGAAGACCCTCCGGTCATAAGAATGCCCCTGTCTATAATGTCTGAGGCTAGTTCTGGTGGTGTGTCTTGTAAAACAACTTTTATTGCATTTATCATCTCCCTAAGCTCCCTTCTTATAGCTTTTACCATTTCATTTGTTCCTATCTCCGTCGTGCGTGGAAGCCCTGTTACAAGGTCTCTACCTTTTATATTCATAAGAAGTTCTTCATCCATCGCTACCGCTGAACCCACTTGTATCTTTATTTGCTCTGCTGTTTTATCACCAATAGAAAGATTAAATGTCTTTTTTATATAGTCTATTATAGCCTGGTCTACCCTGTTTCCTGCGCACTTCACAGAAGTTGAAGCAACAATACCTCCAAGGGAAATCACAGCTACGTCTGTTGTACCGCCTCCTATGTCTACAATCATGTGACCCTGTGCGTCATGTATTGGTATACCTGCTCCAATGGCAGCAAGGATAGGCTCCTTAACAATGTATGCGTTTTTAGCTCCCGCTTTGATGGCAGCTTCAATAACAGCCCGTCTCTCCGTTGATGTAACACCAGCTGGCACAGACACTAAAACCTCTGGTTTGAAAAAGTTCCACTTATTAAGCGCCTTGTTTATAAAATAAGAAAGCATTGCCTCTGTAACTCTATAATCCGCAATCACTCCATCTTTCATGGGTTTATAAGCCACTATATTTTCGGGTGTTTTTCCTACCATTTGTTTTGCTTCAATCCCAACAGCAAGAACTCTATTGTCGTCTATAGAGACAGCTACAACAGAGGGTTCGTTTAAAACCACTCCTTCTCCAGGCACAAATACAAGTGTGTTTGCGGTACCCAAATCTATCCCCAGTTGTTTTGAGAAAAATGACATAGACCTATAGTAGTCGTCTTTTTGTTTTTGAGCAAATATTGGGTATATATAAATGCGATATATAATTCCTTCACTCGTCTCATACAAAAACAAGCTTTTGCTTGCAGGCCCGCTAGCAATTATAATGAGCTATATGGAACTCCCCGACATAGAGAAATATACAAGAAGAGAGAAAAAGATTGATAACCAAAGACAAGAAGCCATTCATAGTGTGATGGATTTTATGGGCGAGCCTTATAAAGAGAATAATAAAATATCAAAAGAGCGATATAAATATTGGAATGGTAGGCTTAAAAAATACTCTCCTGTGGATATACATGGTCTAATAAAAGAAGCTAAAGTTGGAAAAAACCCACCGGCCCTCTTCAACTGGTTGATAAAGAAGGATAAATAGGTTCTAATGAATAAGATGTCAAATATAATTCAAAAAGGACACGAAACACTAAGACAAATAGCAGAGGATGTTGCAATTGAAGAAATTGGTAGTGAAAAAATCCAAAAAATAATAGGCCAAATGAAAGAAGCCTTAGACGAACAAGACGATGGTGTGGCAATTGCGGCACCTCAAATTAATGAATCTTTAAGGATTTTCGTCGTATCACATAAGGTGTTTAAAAAGGAGGGAGAAGATTATGACCTACACAAAAGCAAAGTCTTCATAAACCCAGAAATAGTAAACGTGTCAAAAGACAAAGAAGAGATGGATGAAGGGTGTCTGTCTGTAAGATGGTGGTACGGAAAAGTAAAAAGATCAAAACAAGCAACCGTTAGGGCCTACGACATAGAAGGAAAACTATTTGAGATGGGTGCCGGTGGTTTGGTGGCACAAATTTTTCAACATGAAATAGACCACTTAGAAGGAATACTATTCACCGACAAAGCAGAGAGGCTGGAAGAAATTCCTCCAGAAAAACAATAGATATGGAAAACTTAAAAATTACATTTTTTGGAACAGATGTTTTTTCAACAATTGTTCTTGGTGAATTAGAAAAATTAGGAATTCTTCCCGATGAAGTTGTATGCGCACCAGACAGACCAAAAGGGCGCGGCCTTATAATGACCCCACCTCCAGCAAAAGTGTGGGCAGAAAATAGAGATGTGAAAGTAAAACAGCCAGAGAAGTTGGATGATACATTTGCGTCAGATTCAAATCTATTTCTAGTCGCATCTTATGGGAAAATAATTCCACAGTCTGTTTTAGATATACCAAAACATGGAACCCTCAATGTACACCCTTCACTTTTACCGAAGTGGCGTGGAGCTTCTCCAATAGAATCTCAAATTTTAAATGATGACAGAGATGTAGGAGTCACAATAATGTTAGTCGATGCCAAAATGGATCATGGGCCAATACTCGACCAAGAGTTTGTTGATGTGCCCTATTGGCCAATGAAAGGAAGTGAGCTTAGGGACTTACTCGCGCACATAGGTGGTGAACTTCTAGCAAGAGTAATACCGTCTTGGGTAGACGAAAACCTAGACACCCAAGAACAAGAGCATGAACTTGCAACTTTCACTAAAAAGATAAATAAAGAAGATGCTCTTATAAACCTAGAAGATGACGCTTATCAAAACCTACTTAAGATAAGAGCATATGATGTGTGGCCTAGAGCTTATTTTATGGATAAAAATGGCAAAAGAGTGATTGTTACTGAAGCTGAGGTTGAGGACGATAAATTGGTGCTTAAAAGAGTAATTCCAGAGGGTAAAAAAGAGATGGATTTTAAGGGTTTTTAAGTACTTGACAAACTTCACATGTGTGATATACTAATCTCTAGATTGGTGGATGGGCGCACCGTCGATTCACTCCAGCTCAAGAATTCATACTAATTTTGAATTTCGTAGAGCTGGATTTACTTTAACTTAATGGTAAAACCATGCGTTGGGATACGTTTGGTTAGATCGTGGGGTAACTCCGTAAGGAGCTCTACCCCCACCAAACCGCCGTTTATAAAAAACAGCAAAAGGACTGATGAGCTATGGTCTTAGACTACGGTCTTGCTCACTCAGTATCCTAGGGTAAATTGGAATGGAACCCAGAGACTTTGTAAGAGAACAAAATTAGCAACTTCACTGCATACTGCATAATTTGCGAAATTCTCACTTACATAGATCAGCAACCAATGTCCACCGCGGTATAATCCGCAACACCCTAAATAACACAGATCAAAAAAATATATGAGCCCCGAGCAACACCGATAAAACGGTCAACCCCTCGAAGCTCCCGAACCGGCCCCCCAAAGGCCGGTTCTTTTTTTGACAAAGATTTTTTAATAAGATAGTATCCTTATTAAGTTGGTTTGGAGCGAAAACGACGATGACGAGAGTCACGAGCACCACAACAAGCTCACAAACCAGCAAAGCAATAAGGTGTCGAGGATCACCACATAATAAGTTTGTTCTCGAACACCCGGGGCATGCGCCGTAACGCATGCCCTTTTTCTTTTCCCTACTTTTTTCTTCTTCACTTTTTCTCTGTAATCTTTTTTTATACCCAAAACAAAAAACTGCCATCCCAAGGATGACAGTTTTTTATACCAACTGTTAAGTACCGAGTACTTAACACTACTTTACTTCTACGCTTTCTATAATCATATCCTCAAGCGGAACGTCTCTTGCCCCCGTCTCTGTTGCTTCTATTGCATCTACTACATCCATACCACTAACCACCCTACCAAACACCGTGTGCTTTGGGTTAAGGCCTGTGTTGTCTACTGTATTAATGAAGAACTGACTTCCGTTTGTATTTGGTCCTGAGTTCGCCATTGAGATTGTACCTCGTGCATTATTGTTCTCTGGCCCTATCTCATCTGCAAATTGATACCCAGGTCCTCCAGTCCCCCACCTGTCTTTAAGAGCTAAATCTTTTGACTGCGGGTCGCCTCCTTGAATCATGAAGTTTTGTATAACCCTATGAAATCTTGTGCCGTTATAGAATCCTGATTTTGCCAACTCCTCGAAGTTTTCTGCTGTATTTGGTGTTAGGTCTCTAAATAATTCTATTGTGATATCTCCTTTGTTTGTCTTTAATATAACTGTATTCATGTTTTTATTTGTATCTTCTTTTTGTGAAGCCACGGCTTGTGCAGGTAAATCTTTTGAATCTACCTCTTTTGTTTGATTTCCAAAAAACATCACGCCACCAACAACTAAAGCCACGATCACTAAACTAATAATCACCCATAATGTTACGTTTCCTTTATTCATCATAATTTCTTTCCTCTAAACTTTAATAATTTCTTTACTTGGTAGCTACCTCTTCTTAGTAAAGAGCGTTGCTTTTCCTTGTAAGACTTGAGAGATCTTACCATTTCATCACGCGCCTTATCAATAGCTGCATACAAGTCTGTCTCTTCTGCTTCTGTACGAAGTTTTTTGCCTGCAATGTGTAAGTTAATTTCAGCCCTGTATATTTCACCAGATTTTTGACCTCGAGTGGTCGTACCTATCTCTACCTGTCCTTTAGCACTTGGGTCATCACCAATAAATTTTTCTAGTTTTTCTAGTCTTTTATCTAGATACGAACTTATGGCTTTAGTCATTTCTATATTTGTAAGCTTTATGTCGAAGTGTGTCATTGTTTTAAATTAATTGTTAATTTATTCATGTGTCTTAGGCTATACCTTGGACACTTAACATTTTGGACGGGCTGTGGTGCCCATTTATAATTCTTACTTTTCTTTCGTCCACAGAAAATTCCACGGCCATAAGTTCGACTATGCGTTTATTGGCCATGTTTCTTTCGGCTTTCTCTTTTATATATACTTCGTAAATATCTTCAGAAATTTTCTTTATCTCCTCTTTTTTCGATTTCGGAAATGCTTTTACTTTTATATACATTTTTTATTTCCTAACTTTATTACCTATATTATATCACGAGCATGAGGCTTCCAAAAAACTCTCTTTTTTGTTATGATTTTTGCACCCACGCCCTGAAAACACTCGGCGGGGTAAACGTTCCACTTAATATGTGGTTTGTAGTTCGTTTTAGAACTTAATATTCCGCAATTTTTTAAACAGGGCTCAGTTGGTCAACTGTTAACGAGACGCGGAATGACTGTTTAAGAGATATGGCAGTATAAATACAATATTTCAAAATATTCCGGTGTAGCTCAGTTGGTAGAGCGCCTCGCTGTTAACGAGGATGTCACAGGTTCGAGTCCTGTCGCCGGAGCTAGAGTAAGTTGAACCCCGATGCGTATGCATTGGGGTTTTACTTATCTCTCTTTGGGACAGGACTCGAAAAGGTTGTCCAGTATTTCGTAGAAATACTGACAACCTGTACTGAAGCTGTAAGCTTCGAGATTCCTGTCGCCGGAGCTAGACAAGAGAGACAATACGTGGTATTGTCTTTTTTGACAAAACCGTTCCACAAAAAAAGACGAGTAACGCTATGTTACGAGTAAAAATTTTCAGCACCATCAACGATCCTAGCAAGCTCGAACAAGACATAAATGACTGGCTAGAAAATCTAGAAAATGATGGTAGAGATGTAGAAATCACCAAAGTGATTAAGCGACAAAATGGTGATTTCCTACAGTACATTATCACCGTGACTATATTTTATATATCAGACTAGAACACCTTCCCCGCTAACCGCAACAACCTGCGACTAGCGGGTTTTTGCTTTCTATACAGGTTCGAACCCCGCCTCCTGCGTGGTAAACATCGTACACCAGGCGGAGCCGTCAATAAAAAAGCACCCATTTGGGTGTTTTTTATCTTTTGCTTCTTGAGCGGTCTGTGGCGGTTAGGTGCTCTTTGCGTAAACGAACCGCATCAGGTGTGACTTCTAGAAATTCATCTTCTCTCATAAACCCAAGGGCTTTTTCCAAAGTTAGATCAAGTGGAGGTGCAAGTTTGATATTGTCGTCACTTCCAGACGCTCTCATATTTGTAAGTTGCTTTCCTTTCGTTGGATTCACCATCATGTCTTCGCCCTTAGAAGTATTGCCTACCACCATACCTTCATAGACCTCCGTATTAGGAGCGATATACAAAACACCTCTGTCTTGCAGATTCCCAAGAGCAAAACCAAGCGCCTTTCCTGTCGCCATAGAAACCATTGACCCAAGTTCTGTCTTTTGTATATCCCCTGCAAATGGCCCAAAATGACTGAATATGGCGGTCAGTATCCCTTCACCCTTGGTATCTATAATAAATTCATTTCTATAGCCCAAAAGCCCTCGAGTAGGAACATCAAATGTAATCCTAACTTCTCCGTGCTCTTGTCCCATATTGGTCATTACTCCACGACGCTTCCCTATCTTCTCTATGACAGAACCTGAGAACTCTTCTGGTACCAAAACACTCACCTCTTCATATGGCTCTAACTTCTTACCATCTTCTTCTTTAAAAATAACCTCTGGTTGTGATACAGCAACTTCAAAACCTTCTCTTCGCATATTCTCTATCAAAACAGCCAAGTGAAGCTCCCCTCTACCAGAAACTTTCATTCTAGTTGCATCAGTAAAATCGACACGCAACCCAACATTAACTTCAAGTTCTTTTTCTAGTCGTTCTCTTATCTGACGCCCTGTCACGTACTTGCCTGCTTTTCCTTTAAAAGGAGAGTCGTTTGCAAACATAAAGAAAGATATAGTCGGCTCATCTACAGCAATAGCCGGTAATGTTTCTCCTACGTTTTCCTCAAGAAGAGTTTGGCCGATGAAAATCTCTGGAATACCTGAGATCATCACAATATCTCCAGCACTAGCTTCTTTAATCTCTTTTCTATTTAAACCTTCAAATGTAAAAAGTTTTGTTATCTTCCCTTTAAACTCTTTTCCCTCTGGATCTTTAACAAATATTTCTTGTTTATCTTTGATTGTCCCTTCGTATATACGAGCGATACCCATTCTTCCTAGGAAGTTGTCGTATGCAAGGTTGAATACTTGAGCCTTAAGTGGCCTTTGGGCAAGCTCTACTTCTGAAGATGAAGGAACTTTCTCAAGGATAGTGTCTAGTACTGGTGAGAGATCTATAGCATTGTCTTCCATTTTTCTTTTTGCTATACCGTCACGTCCAACTGCATACAAAGTGGTGAAATCTAGTTGTTCGTCTGTAGCACCTAAGTTTAAGAAAAGTTCATACACAGCTTCTTCTGCCATGTCTGGATTAGAAGCAGGTTTGTCTATCTTATTTAAAACCAATATTGGCTTAAGCCCAAGCTCGAGAGACTTCTTTAGTACAAACTTTGTCTGTGGCATTGGCCCTTCCGCTGCGTCCACCACCAAAAGAACAGAGTCGATAGAACGAAGCACACGCTCCACCTCTGAACCAAAGTCGGCATGTCCAGGAGTATCAAGAATATTTATCTTTGTACCTTTATAGAAAACACTAGTGTTTTTAGCATAAATAGTAATACCACGCTCTTTTTCAAGATCGTTTGAGTCCATAGAGACACCATCCGCACCCCCACCAGTTTGTGCCAAAATGGCGTCCGTAAGAGTTGTTTTTCCATGGTCTACGTGGGCTATTATTGCTATGTTTCTGATTTCCATTATCGTGTTATCTAATTAGTTATTATATTTTCATAAAAAAGAGACTTTAATCTCTAAGCCTTTCCATCGTCCCATTTTTAGTCAAAAATGTGACATAAGCAAA
>JBFIIZ010000028.1:0-7881 GCA_041601015.1 Minisyncoccia bacterium
TATTTTCTAGAAAGAGTCTTGCAAGATGTTTTGCCTCCAGGTAGTTATGACACTCAATATAAACTTGGAAAAGGTTCTGACGGTAGCGATCTTATTGTTGATTCTGTTGTTTTTGTAAGAGATCAAATAGTACCAGTGGATGCAAAATTTTCTTTAGAAAACTACAACAGAATGTTAGATCAAAAAGATGCCCTAGAAAAAGCGAGCCTTGAGAAGCAGTTTATAAATGACTTAAAACTTAGAATAAAAGAGACAGCAAAATATATAAGACCAGACTTGGGTACCACAGAATTTGCTTTTATGTTTTTGCCTTCTGAGGGTATTTATTATGACTTGCTTTCCAATAAGGTTGGTTCTCTAAAAGATGTAGAAAATAATCTTATCCAGCGCGCTGCAAATAAATATAAAGTGATAATAGTTTCTCCAACTACATTTTTAGCTTATTTACAGACGGTGCTACAAGGACTCAACGCAATGAAAGTCGAAGAAAAAGCAAAGGATATTATAAAAAGAGTAGGGGAGCTTGGAGGCCACTTAAAGAAACACGAAGAGTTTATGAATAAATTGGGGAATTCCCTGGGTACAACCGTAAACCACTACAACACCGCTTCCAAGGAGTTAGGAAAGATAGATAAAGATGTTATGAGGATTAGTGGAGATTCACCGGGGCTTGAGACCTTGAATCTGGATAAACCTGAAGAAGAATAAACAAAAAACCGGCACTTGACCGGTTTTTGTAACTTGTTTGTTGCGGAGGTAGGAATCGAACCTACTTCTGGAGGTTATGAGCCTCCCGAGATACCATTTCTCTACTCCGCTATGTAAATACTACTTCCTAGCTATTTCAGAGAACCTCCAAGGAGGTTATGAGTAATGGTCGCTCTTGCGAGATACCATTTCTCTACTCCGCTATAAGTGAAATGAATACTACAATATTTAACCAATTTAGGCAATTGGTGTTGAAAATAAGGTTAAAATATAATAGTCTATTGGAATAGTCGGGGTAGCTCAGTTGGTTAGAGCGCGGGACTCATAAGCCCGAGGTCGAGAGTTCAATTCTCTCCCCCGGCACCGTGATTTTTATGGTGTTTTGTAGTATCATCACGCAGATGCAATTTTGTATCAGTATGCAGCGGTAGCTCAACTGGTTAGAGCACCCGCCTGTCACGCGGGAGGTTGCGGGTTCAAGTCCCGTCCGTTGCGCCTAATACAGTTTAGCCCCGACACGTATGTGTTGGGGTTTTACTGTATTACAGCAAATCGGGACTTGAAAGACGGAGGCCGCGAAGCCGATTCCGCAGGAATCGAGGCCGAGTCCGGGCAGGAGGCACTTATGAGCGTAGCGAATTAGTGACCTGACGCCAAGTCCCGTCCGTTGCGCATAAAGAAAAAACTGGCCACAAGCCAGTTTTTTGTTACTATTTCTGTTATGCCGTTGTAGCTCAGTTGGTAGAGCGCATCCATGGTAAGGATGAGGTCCGCGGTTCAATCCCGCGCAACGGCTCAATACGCCAAGATAGGTCAGATTACACCGCCGTGGTGGAGTAAAGTAGAGCAATACAAGCCGTCTTAGCTCAGTTGGCCAGAGCGCTGCTTTCGTAAAGCAGAGGTCCCCAGTTCGATCCTGGGAGACGGCTCCAGTAAAAATGGATAAAGAAAAAATACAAAACAGAATAAAAGAAATAGAGGCAGCGATGGCGCAGTCAGATTTTTGGAATGATAAAGATTTGGCGCAATCTCTAATACAGGAAATGAATGATTTAAAAGACGAGCTCAAGGGCGGGGGGAAATACGATAAGGGCCCAGCTATACTAACTATATTTGCTGGGGCAGGAGGGCAGGATTCAGAAGATTTTGTAAAGATGCTCCTAGGGATGTATGTGAAATACATAGAAGGAAAAGGTTGGGTTACGGCAGGAGTCCATTCCCATGAAACCGATCGAGGGGGGTATAGAAATATTTCTATCGAAGTCTCTGGTAAGGGTGTTTATGGAAATTTAAAAAATGAATCAGGGGTTCACAGGCTTGTGCGCATTTCTCCATTTGATTCTAATAAAAAACGACATACATCTTTTGCTATGGTAGAGGTAGTACCTAAGCTTGCTGATATGAAAGCTGTAGAAATAAATGAAGAAGATTTAGAAATTGAATTTTCTAAGTCTAGTGGTCCCGGTGGTCAAAATGTAAATAAGCGTGAGACGGCTGTACGTATAACACATAAACCTACCAACATATCCGTTCACTCGGATGCCGGAAGAACACAGGAAGTTAATCGTGACAAGGCGCTGGAAATACTTCGGGGGAAGTTGTATCATAAGTATGAAGATGATAAGAAAAGAGAGGCCAGAGGTCTGTCGGTCTCAAAGACTGTTGCAAACGAATGGGGTTCACAAATAAGATCCTATGTGTTGCACCCATATCAAATGGTGAAAGACCACAGGACTAACGTCGAAGTTCGTGACGTAGACAGTGTTCTTGAGGGGGGTATAGACGAATTTATAGTTGCCGAACGTGAAATATAATTAATTTTTTTTAAAATGTCTGATGATAATAAAGGCTCATCGCACCAAACCGGGCCGCTGATTAATGTAAATAATGTAAAGAAAATATACCTTGATGAACTGTCTGCGTTAGACGGCGTCTCTTTAAAGGTGCACCCAAAAGAGTTTGTCTCTATTGTGGGACATTCTGGTGCGGGTAAAACTACACTACTGAAAATGATTTTAGCAGAAGAATTTCCAACAGAGGGGGATGTGTTTTTTGCGGATATGAAGATTCACGACTTGAATAAAAAAGAAATGAATTTGTACCGGAGGCGTATAGGTATGGTTTTTCAAGATTTTAGACTTCTACCAAATAAAACAGCATTTGAGAACATTGCCTTTGCCATGGAAGCGGCTGGAAGAGGGGATGAAGATATAGCTTCAGATGTTCCTCACGTTTTGGACCTTGTAGATTTGGGAGATAAAATATGGAATTTTCCAAATGAGCTTTCTGGTGGAGAGAAGCAAAGGTTAGCTATAGCAAGAGCTATTGTTAATCAACCTGATGTGGTGATTGCTGATGAGCCGACTGGAAACCTAGACCCTATAAATACTCACGACATTGTGCAGATTCTTAAAAAGATCAATGATTTAGGTACGACGGTAATATTGACTACACACAATAAGGGAGTTATAGACTCTCTTGACCACAGGGTTGTGACTATGGAGAATGGTAAAATAGTACGTGATGATTCTCACGGTAAATATATTATTTAAATATGATTTGGACTAGTATAAAAAGAGTATTAAGAACAGGTTTTGTAAGCTTTTGGAGAAACGGTTTTGTTACAGCAGCCTCAATATTGGTAATGACCGTCACTCTTTTTGTGCTTGGCTCACTTGTTTTCTTAGATGCAATGCTTGATGCGTCTCTTGGTCAGATTCAATCTAAAGTAGATGTAAATGTGTATTTTACACTTGACGCCGAGGAGGCTGAGATGTTTGAGGTTAGAGACTCTATTGCTGCTTTGCCCGAAGTTGCTGAGGTGGAATATGTTTCTAAAGAAGAAGCTCTTGAAGAATTCACAAGAAGACATGAAGACGACCAGCTCATATTACAAGCTCTCGATGAACTTGATGATAATCCTCTTGGTGCACATCTAAATATTAGGGCGAAAGAAACAAGTCAATATGAGAGTATTGCAAACTTTTTAGGTGGAGATGATGCTTTGGCTCAAAGCAAGTTTAAATCTATAGATAAGGTTAATTATTTCCAAAATAAAGATGCAATAGACAAACTTTCTAAATTAATAAGTTCTGTAGATACACTTAGTTTTGCAATACTAATAATATTCATTATTATTTCTATTTTGATAGTGTTTAATACAATACGGCTTGCTATCTATACAGCAAAAGAAGAGATTTCTGTCATGAAGCTTGTTGGCGCCAGCAATGCATATATTAGATGGCCATTTGTTATTGAAGGTATTATGTACGGAGTGGTTTCAGGAATTTTCGCTCTTGTTTTGTTCTATCCAGTGACGATTTGGCTTGGTCCCTTTACAGAAAACTTTTTTGGAGCAACAAATGTTTTTGACTATTATGTAAACAACTTCTCTCAAATGTTTTTGATTTTGATCGTTTCAGGTGCGGTGCTTGGAGCGCTATCTAGTTATTTGGCAGTTAAGAAGTATTTAAGGATATAACATGAATTTTGGTAATAAGAGATTAACTTAAGAGACTACGGGCACCGTAGTCTCTGTTCGTATTAGATCTATGATTAAAAAAACAACAAAAAAAGAAAAAACAAAATATATTTTCGTAACAGGTGGCGTGATGTCTGGTGTGGGGAAGGGTGTAACAACAGCGTCTATTGGTGTGATTCTAAAATCAAAAGGTTTTCGTGTTGGTTTGATAAAAGTAGACCCTTATCTCAATGTTGACGCCGGTACAATGAATCCAACTGAGCATGGGGAAGTTTTTGTGCTCGATAGCGGGCTTGAATGTGACCAAGATATGGGAAATTATGAAAGATTTTTAAATGAAAGTCTTCCTCATGCAAACTATATGACTAATGGAATGGTATTTAAGTACGTAATAGACAAAGAAAGAGCTCTCGGATACGGAGGTAAGTGTGTGGAGCCTATTTATCACATAACAGAAGAGATATTAAGAAGGATAGAAAAGTCCAGAAAAGAAACAGATGCAGAAATAATAATAGTGGAAATTGGAGGCACAATTGGAGAGTTTCAAAATGCTATTTTCATTGAAGCGGCAAGGGTATTAAAAATAAAGAACCCTAGAGATGTGATGACGGTTATGGTTAGTTATTTACCTGTACCAAATGCTATTGGTGAAATGAAAACCAAACCAACACAAAACGCCGTGAGACAGTTAAACTCATACGGTGTTTCTCCTGATGTTGTAGTGGCTCGTAGTTCTATGCCTATAGACAAAAAAAGGAAAGAAAAGATAGCTATGGCAACAGGAATAGAAACAAGTGATGTTATATCTGCTCCAGATATTGAAAGTATTTATGATGTGCCTATTAATTTTGAAAACGATGGTTTGGGTAATAGGGTACTTGATCACTTTGGGCTTAGTGCGAATAAGAAAGACATGAAGGAATGGAGACGGATGATAGGAATGATGAAGACAGCTGATAAGAAAGTTGATATTGCTATTATAGGCAAATATTTTGATACAGGAGATTTTGTTTTATCTGATGCATATATTTCTGTGATTGAGGCTATAAAATTCTCTTCATATAAACAGGGGATTAAACCTAAAATACATTGGCTTGATTCTAAAAAGTTTGAAAAATCCGAAAAAGCTCTGGAGAAGCTAAAAAAATATGATGGCGTGATTATTCCTGGCGGTTTCGGAGAGACTGGAATAGACGGGAAGTTGAAAGTTATAGAGTTTGTGAGGAAAAATCGTATTCCACTTTTTGGACTTTGTTATGGAATGCAGTTGATGGTTGTAGAGTATGCAAGAAATGTTTTGAAGATGGAGGGGGCACATACTACTGAGATAGATACAGAAACAGCTTATCCGGTTATAGATATAATGCCCGACCAAAAGAAAAAACTAGAGAGTAAGGATTACGGTGGAAGCATGAGACTTGGCGCTTATGTTGCAAAATTAAAGAAGGGAAGCATAGCAAGACAATCATATAGAAGGGATAAAATCAGTGAAAGACATAGACATAGATTTGAGGTAAACCCAGAATATGTAGAGCAGCTGTCTTCTAAAGATCTTAGGTTTACAGCCACGTCTCCAGACGGAAAACTTATGGAGATAGTGGAGCTTCCAAAAACTAAACACCCTTTCTTTTTGGGAACACAATTTCATCCTGAATTTTTAGCGAGACCACTTGCTCCACACCCACTTTTCACTGCATTTTTGAGAGCGGCTTTGAATAGATCTAAACGTAAAAAATAGTTATTCTAGCTGCCGGACTAGGACTCGAACCTAGAATGCTTGGACCAAAACCAAGTGTGATACCATTTCACCATCCGGCAATAAAACTTAGATTAAAGCAAAAACGTATAATAATCAATGTTTTTATGTACTACGTTTATATACTCAAATGTGAAGATAAAAGTCTATATACAGGCATCACCACTGATTTAAATAGGAGGTTAGAAGAGCATAAAGAGGGACACGGAGGGCGCTATACGAGAGCACATAAGCCTATCAAAATCGTATACACAGAAGAGCTTTCAAATAGAAGCGAAGCGTCAGTTCGTGAGGCTGAGATAAAGAAATTGTCACGAGAGAAAAAACAAAAACTAATAAAAAAATAAACGACCCTTCAAAGGGTCGTTTAAATTTTGTTCTTTAATATAGATATTATATTCCGTGTACGAAGCTGAGAGCCTTACCTTTCTTTTCAGCTCTACCTGTTCGCCCGATTCTGTGAACATAGTCTTCAAAAGTATTTGGAAGATCGTAGTTGATTACATGAGACACATCATTTACGTGTATACCACGAGCTGCGACATCTGTTGCGACCAGAACCATAGCTCTACCATCTTTGAATTTATTCAAAGCTCGCTGTCTTTGGGGGTGGCTTTTGTTTCCATGAATGGATTCTGCTTTTATTCCATTTTTTGTAAGTTCCCTTGAGAGTTTTTCAACCGAGTATTTCATTGCTCCAAAGACGAGCACTCTGGTGAAATCGTGGTCTTTAAGTAGTTTTACAAGAGTATCAAACTTGTCATGATGTCCATGCTTCACAACATCTTGCTCGATACTATTTGTGACGTCTTTCTTTTTAACAGATATAGAAACGGGGTTTCTAAGAAAATCATCAATAAGTTTATCTGTAGCCTTGGACATGGTTGCTGAGAAAAATAAAGTTTCTCTGTCTTCTCTAGTCCCAGAAAGAATAGTTCTCATGTCATGTATGAACCCCATGTCTAACATTCGGTCAGCTTCATCGAGCACTACGGTCGTGATTGCATGAGTTTTAAGTTTGCCTCTATTTATGAGGTCGAGTACACGTCCAGGAGTTCCTATGATGAATTGGTTTCTTTGTCTTAAGGCTCTGATTTGTGGATTAATGTTTACTCCACCAACACAAACCACAGAAAATAGTCGTAGATCTTTTGCCAACTTTCTGAGCTCATCCTCTATTTGGATAGCGAGCTCTCTTGTTGGTGCAAGTATGAGAGTTTGTCGGTCTCTGTTTTTTACAGTTTTTTCAATTAAAGGAAGAAGAAATGCTGCTGTTTTACCTGTACCAGTTTCTGCAAGCCCAATAACATCTCTACCGTTTAGAATCTCTGGGATTATCTGGTCCTGAATGGGTGTGGGTGTGGTAATACCAAGTGCATGAACTGTTTTTACTAAATGTTTGTTTAATCCAAAAGTATCAAAGGTGTTTTTTGCCTGATACATCGATTCTCCGGCTTCTACTGGGTTTTTGTTGATAAACTGAGATGGATCAAAGATTGGCATTTTCCTTCCACCACCACGCCTTTTAAAGCCAGATCTTGAGGGTCTTTTGTTTGATGAGAATTTCTTTGATGAAAATCTGCTTTTCCCACGACCACCTTTAAAAGCGCCACTTTGTGGCTTTGAAAATTTCCTTCTACCTGATTTATTGCTGGATGTATGAGATCCACTCCGACTAGGTCGGCTTTTTGTTCTTGTATTCATTAATTTGTGTTATTGAAATGACCTTTTTTAAAAGATGCATTTCAGGGCTATGTAGGTAATAATCAGAGTCTGTCGTCTCTCGCCAATGAGCCCTACACGAGTATCAAAAGCATATGTATAATAATATACAAGCATATGTTTGTCAATAGAGCCGTGTTTTTATAATCAATAATAAAAAATACAAATACTATGTTATTCTTTTTTATATAAGTGTTGGTTGAAATATGAAAAA
>JBFIIZ010000029.1:0-7710 GCA_041601015.1 Minisyncoccia bacterium
AGGAAATATTGATATATCAAGCATTTTGTTAATAATAAGAAATATTTGACAAAATCTATTTTCAGCGTATTGTGACTAAGAAATCAGAACTTAACATAAACGGAAAGAGTAATGCAAAATAAAAAACGCCCTCTTACTTTTCGAACATTTATTGGGTTGGTTATCGCCTCCCTAATAGTGATGATCGGAATGTCTTACTTCGTGAAAAGTTGTGAGGCACAAGACAGAAATGTCTCTGGAAATATAACCTATATGACCAAAGGCATAGCACCGGTACCATCTTTCGCTATTGAAGACGGTGCGTTCTATGCAAGCATGCTTGCCGACTTAGGTCGCTTTGAAATCCTCATGGACATGGCGGTTGACGACGGTAGGGTTGATAGAAGAGGTGGAGAATTTTGGTTCTCTGATTTGTGGCTTAGGTATTATCCAGTCAAAAATGAGACCACGAAAGTTCGAGGGGCAATAAATTGGTCGCCTTTTGGTCAGTGGTACGGACTTGTTCTTGGTCTCAACAATGACACCACCTCGTTCGTGATTAAATCCATTCATGAGGTCACGAGGTATTTGATTTTTGAAGGATATGCCGAGCGCTCTCTATCACCCAAAACTTCTGTGTCAGTACAATATTGGTACAACAGAGGTTTTGGAGAAAGGACTATCAAAGGATCGTTCTTGATGCTTGCTCTTTCAGGAAATCTTGCTTTGGGTGATTTCGCATTTACAGCGAAACCCGCCCTGTTTGGTATTTCTTTCACAGGAGAAAGCGATGGCCTGTTTTTATCAGAAACAGCAAGTTTGTCTTATGGGAAATTACCTTTTGTGCTTTCGAGCCAAGCCGTTATACCACTAAGCACAAACATTCCGGATATTAAAACTAGCTGGAATGTCGCTCTCACATATCTGTTCTAGCTCAAACTAGAACAGAAAAGACGCTACGTAACATTGTTACGTAGCGTCTTTTAAATTTTTATACTAAACTCCAGCAAACAATTTCATTCTCTCCATTACTACAGACTTAACCGCCATAAGACCTGGCTGCATATACCTATATGGTGCCATGTCATCAAAATCTTTTGCAAAAATTCCCATCAAAGCATTTTTGTAAGCTACACGAAGTTCGGTGCTAACATGCACAACTGAAATTCCAGCTTTTATCGCCTTTTTAAAATCTTCATCAGACACACCAGAACCACCATGTAAAACAAGTGGTATGTTTGTCGCCTCTCGTATTTCTTTAATTCTTTCTATATTAAGAGATGGATTAGGGGAATTTTTCAACATTCCATGTAGATTACCAACAGCTGGTGCGAGTAGGTCTACATCAGTTTCTTTCACATATCTTACAGCTTCCTCTACAGAGGTCATTAATTCGTCTGTGATTTGTGCATTTTCTGGAACTTCATCAAGAAGTTTTGAAGATTTACCAATATACCCGAGCTCTCCTTCTACTAATACATCATTCATGCACTCACGAGCTGCTTGTACAGATTTTTTTGTCTCTTCTATATTCTCTTCCATAGGAAGTGCTGCTCCGTCAAAAATGGCCGCATCAAAACCATGACACGCTGCCTCTCTCACTTTCTCAAATGTATATGTATGATCTGCGTTTATGAAGATAGGGAAGTCGTATTCTTCTCTTAAACTTCGTATAAGAGCTGAGGCTTGTCTTGTGCCAATAAAACTCCTCTCGCCTTCCGAAACTCCAATTATCACAGGTTGGTCAAGTTCTCGCGCGGCGGAAAAAATACCCCAAAGCATCTCAATATTAGAAATATTGAAGTGCCCTATTGCAACACCATTTTTATCGGCCTCTCTTATATGTTCACGTAAAGTTTTCATCACTTAAATTATACCATTGATAAAATACTGTTGTGGTGGTATAACTCTCCTAGAAAACAAGGAGGTTTCTATGATCACTTTCGAGGAAAAGGAGATGCGTAGCAAGGACATATACGCACGATCCATAAACAGAATGGGTCGATCTGAGGCCCAAAGAATCATCAAGTCTAGTGAAAGAAAATACGGCTTCATGACAAGAGTTTGTTCCAGCAAAAATCTCCGGCGTGGAGACATTGTCTGCTTCAGACCACTTCCTGGGCGAATGAGCTTTGCTTCTCGGCTGGCTTACGAAGAATGTCGTAGAAAGTTCAAAGACAGTGTAGAAGTGATAGCTGTTGACGGACTCCACAACAGACTCCAGCTCAGGGGTATTTCCACACCAATGCCGATTTCGTGGTTCCGAAAAGTCACGATGCTTTGGTAGTAGGTCTTGGGGGCACTCAGCCGGCGCGAACACAATCGCGCCGGCTTTTCATATGCTAAAATAATTCCTATGACAGAAAAAAATAAATTAGATTTCGTCGCCGTAGGCGACATTACAACAGATGCTTTTATTGCTCTTAGACCAGAAACAGTAAACATCACAGAGGCAAAAGGTGATCGCCCTCGTAAAATGTGTATTAATTTTGGAGACAAAATAGAATACGACGACGTCACTGTGGTACCAGCTGTCGGTAATAGTCCGAATGCATCAGTATCTGCGCATAGACTTGGTTTAAATTCAGCGCTTGTTACAAACCTAGGAGATGATGATTTTGGTAAAGAAGATATTGAACAGCTTGAGAAAGAAGGACTTAATACTAATTATGTAAAAGTACACGAAGGAAAGCAGAGTAACTATCATTATGTGCTTCGCGTTAAGGAAGAAAGAACAATTTTAGTAAAACACCATGAATATGAGTATTCACTTCCAGATTTCGAAGAAGCACCTAAGTGGTTGTATTTATCATCTTTGGGTGAGAATTCAATTCCCTTCCATGGCGAAATCGCAGAATATGTAAAAACTAATAATGTAAAACTTGCTTTCCAGCCGGGTACTTTTCAAATAAGACTTGGTCATGAAAAACTAAAAAATATATACACAAACACCGAGCTGTTTTTCTGCAACAAAGAAGAGGCTCAAAGAATATTAGAAGTTACAGTTGATGATATTAAAGAGCTCCTAAAAGGAATTCACGCTCTAGGGCCCAATATAGCCGTAATTACAGACGGCCCAAATGGCTCATATGCATATGACGGAAACCAGGCGTGGTGGCATCCTATGTACCCAGACCCGGCGCCCCCCGTAGACAGAACCGGAGCAGGTGACTCTTTTTCTAGTACTTTTACTTCCGCTCTCGCATTAGGAAAATCACTTCCAGAAGCTCTAGCTTGGGGGCCAATCAATTCTATGAATGTTGTACAACACATAGGAGCTCAAGCTGGTCTGCTTACGCGTGAAAAACTTGAAGAGCTTTTGGAGAATGCACCGGAGGATTACAAGGCACAACAGATTATCTAATTAATTTATGAAATACATAGACTTTTTAAAAACAATGGAAGGTTGTCCATTTTGTAATAAGTCTAATCGAATCGTTAAAGAAAACGATTCCGCTTTTCTGACCTACTCTCTTGCTCCTTATCACAAGCATCATCTTCTTGTGGTACCCAAAAGACACATAACAACATTTCTTGAAGTAAATGACAAAGAAGATGAGGATGTTTCTGACCTGATAGATGATGGGGCTCTTCTCTTAGAAAAGCTAGGATATACCGACTATTCTATTCTTGTCAGGAATGGAAAAAATGCAGGAAAAAGCATAGACCACATTCATTACCACATAATCCCAAAGATTCAGATAGGGAGTTACAATTATTCAGGTGTGGAGAGACAAATAATGACAGAGGAGGAGATCGATGAGTTTATGGAAGAGGTAAGTGGTTTACTTTAGGATCTCCACCATAACCTCATTCCTAATTAACCAGGGTGGTGTAAAAGGTGCATTGTATCCAGCATAACGAACACTTCCTTCATAAGAAATACCATCTCTATCGAGAAATTCTAAGAGCTTTTCTTTTTGCTTTTCTACCAAAGATTCACTTCTATACCAGCCAAACTTCCTAACTGCAAAAGTTTTTTCTGGAACTGAAACTATTTGTACTCTTTCATCGTTTGGTTTTGGTAATGTTTCTAGACTATACTCACTTGGCATACTAAAAGATATTGTTCTTTCAACGCCTTCTGTATCAACTGTCACAGGTGCCGTCATTGCTATTTTAGTCACATCAATTTCCTCTTCTGTCACAGGTGCCGTCATTGCTATTTTTGAAGAACCTTGATTATCACCAAATATATAACCAGCTAAAATCCTAAAGCCTTCATTTAGAGCCTGACTGTAGGTGCCTGTTACTTTTGTCTCTGCACTAATATATGGCTCGTATTTTCTTATCTCATAGCCGTCTTTCTCCTCAAGAACGCCATAAGACAACTCCTCAACTTTAGAGAAAAAATAACTACCAACCGTCCAGATAATTAGTACTAAAATTATTACAATTATTACTGTTTTCATAAACAAGATTATAACAGAAAGGATTACTTTAGTTTCTGAACCTCTTTGTATCTAAAACATCCTGTCGTGTGATCATTTACGAGCCCTGCAGCCTGCATGAATGCATAAATAATAGTGGAGCCAACAAACTTAAATCCCCTCTTTTTTAAATCCTTAGAGAGAGTGTCTGACTCATATGACGTCGCTGGTAATTGCGATAATTTTTTATATTTATTGACTATAGGCTTACCACCAACAAATCCCCAAACATATTTATCGAAGCTTCCAAATTCTTTTTGAACCTCGATAAATGCTTGAGCGTTTGTGATGGTTGAGGATATTTTCAACCGATTCCTGATTATCCCAGCGTCTTTCATTAGTCGGTTTTGTTCACGCTTTCCATATTTGGCAATCTTTTTATAATCAAAGTTATCAAATGCTTTTCTGAAGTTCTCTCTTTTATGTAGAACAGTTCTCCACGACAAACCAGCTTGAAAAGCATCGAGCACAATGTATTCAAAAAGCAGTCTGTCATTGTGTGCAGGCTTACCCCACTCCTCATCATGATATTTAATCATCAGCTCATCATCAGATGGCCAACTACATCTCTTTTTCATAAGGCTATTATCTAAGACAAAGCATCTTCACGATATTGTCTGAATCATAAACATTAAACCCGCTTTCATTTGGCCCTCTTGAGTGAATTCCTCTACCAATCGTGCCGGGAGCAAACCCTTCACACCCTTTTGCGTTATTATTACAATAATAATCTTCGTCGTAGACATAAGGGTTTCCCCATGGATCCAGTGGGATATTGGGTATATATGGACCTTTCCAATTTGAAAACCTACCATCATTAGCAACTAAACCAATTCTCCCACTTGTAAGAACTTCTTCGTTCGCACCACCAGCAACAACACCGTCTGCAACAGAGCAGGGTAAATATGGAATACCAAAAGGGTATTCTCCAGTGTCGTCATATAGAAAAGCAATCGCTTTTTCAAATTGATTTAAATCAGCTTGTGCTCTTGAGATTTTTGCCTTATTTCTAGCAGAGTTTACACTTGCCAAAACAACGGAAGAAAGAAGACCAATAATGGCTATAACAACAAGTAATTCAATTAATGTAAATCCTCGATTTTTCATGTATAAAACTCATCTGGAATCTCTGTTTCATTTCCAGAAAAAATTAAAATACCAATCATTAGTATAATAGCCAAAAAAGCAACAACTATAAGCATAGTACGAGCCTGTTTATCACTCGAAGCAATATTTTTCTTGACCAAAAAACCAGTCAAACCTTTTGATGATTCACTTTGATAAGTTTGATAAACCTCTTCATTAAACTCTACGGCCATGTATCAATTATACATCTTTTCATTCCCACCCAAATCCATTTCCAAAATGTCCCCACTCTGCGGTTTTTTCGTATTGTGGCGCTTTAAGGTTGAGTAATGAAATGATCGCCCTTGGGGACACATCAAAATCATCTATTTCTATCTCGCGTCCATCAACAAAAGCACATTTCATAAGAGCTTCCTTTTTGCCTATAGCGTAAGCCAGTTTTACTAACACTTCTTTTGCTCTATATTTATCCAAATATTGAAGAGCTATATGTCGAGCCATATACGCACCACTTCTATCTACTTTTGTTGCGTCTTTTCCAGAAAACGCCCCGCCTCCTACGTAAACATTAGGACCATATGCATCCACCACAATCTTTCTGCCAGTAAGTCCTGTGTCTGCATCAAATCCACCAATATCCCATTCCCCAGCCGGGTTTATGTAATATTCATCTGCTTTTATAAGACTTCTCGCAAGCTTATCTAAATCTTCTGTTTTTGAGTTCTGGAAACTTGCAACTACTGTTGTAACTCTCTCGCCATCAATAGTGACTTGAGTCTTTCCATCATATGGATAAACCTTATAGATTTCCCTGCATAAATCTCGAGCAAGTTCATACTCAAGAGGCATTTTTGACTTTGTTAGAGAAGTCGCATAACCAACCATAATCCCCTGATCTCCAGCGCCATCAGAATCTACACCTTGAGAAATCTGTGTACTTTGCTCACTTATATTAGTAACCACACTATATCCACTACCAACTATTCTTCTTACAATCTCACCCACATCTACACTTTTCGCATTAGAAGTTATTTCTCCTTTTAGAGTCACATAACCATGTCCTCCCATGGTTTCTAAGGCCACACGACTATTTGGGTCTTCTTTTAAATAGGCGTCTAAAACTGCATCAGATATACGATCACATATTTTGTCCGGGTGCATAGGGCTTACAAATTCACATGTCTTTTTCATAATTTTATTTTTATTTTGTAAACAAAAAAACTTTCCCTCAGGAAAGTTGAATTAGCTAATAATTATCTTTCCTCAACAATGAGGCTGGAAGTAGCACCTTGTATAAATACAGGTTGCCGGAGCATCATAGGGCCAGTACCCTCCGCTCACTCTCGATAATTCGACTTTTATTTCAATGTACTTATTTATTATACAAAAAATTGTATCTGTATGCAGATATTGACATATGTTATATTTATATGTATTGTTGACATGGAAATACACACACAATATTCGAGGAAAATAATGGATCCAGCGCAGATGGTAAGAATATTCCAAAGCGAAGAAGACAAAAATGGCTTTGATTCTGCAATCAAGACTGTTGTGGGGGCCGTTTTTAGAGATTTCAGCTTAAGACTGGAAAGAGCGTCATGGAATTCTAATCTTCAAGGTTTTTTGTTTAGGGTCGTTTATGACTTAGACAAAAATTGGCAAGAATTTGCCCAAGAGATTGGGCCTATGATCAAAGTAGATGGATTCAGGAGTTTGCTCAAGTCTCGAGCCATGAAATCTGACGACTATATATTCAGATCAATGGCAAATGAGGCACTCGACAAACTTGATGCCATCGATGTTTTGTCATAGAAAGAGGGCGGATGCGCATGCGCATCCGCCCTATTATTTTTCCTACCTAACTATCTCACAACACCAGCTTCCTGGAGTTTGCGAAAATGGTCTTTCTGAAGCCGATAAAGGTACTCAATGAGTTTACCCCTAACATTTCCTGAAATTGTAACACCATGAGACAGGATGAAAGAGATAATTCTATCGTGAGCAGCCGATACCTCTTCTTTTGAACCCACTATAACCTCGACTTCCACAATTGAGTAACTGTGGCCGTCACCAAAAGATACAGTGTCAGAATCAATATAAAACTCGCCTTGCTCATCTTTTGGTATATTAAACCACTTGGCAAGCATTCCTGAAACCGTATGACCCCACGCGCGGCTAGCGTCCCTTGGTTCGTCGCGGTAGCCTATCCATG
>JBFIIZ010000030.1:0-7418 GCA_041601015.1 Minisyncoccia bacterium
TCACTTTATATAAAACAAAGCCTCTGATACACTACTTCTTATGTTAAAGAAAATGATGATGAAACAAATGATGAAGTCGCAGATGAAGGGTATGTCTGAGGCTGATCAGAAGAAAGCTCTCGATATGGTAGACAAAAATCCAGAGCTTTTTGAAAATATTGCCAGAGAAACCAAAGAGCTTATAGATGGCGGTCTTGATAAGATGAGCGCTGCGATGAAGGTAGCCCAGAAGTATCAAGAAGAGCTAAAAAAGTTGCAATAAATCAAAATTTTTTTTTTGATATTGAAAATACTAACTGTTAAGCACTCGGTACTTAACAGTTGTGGTTTTATTGACACAGGGTAAATATGTGGTATTTTGTGTCAAATGTCGCAACATTCTTTCAATAGGCATGCGGGTTAGCGACATTACCTGCGGGCCCTATATAAAGAGGACCACACAATGCATCGTGTAACACTTATGGCTCCCCCCGAACAACATGAAATCGGGGAAAATTACGAAGTAAGTCTAAACGACAGACTTCATTTTCTGTTGTCTGAAATAAGAAAAGACACGGCCCGAGTCTACAAGACTTATATTGGAGACTATGCCGTTTTTATGACAACATCGAAAGACCTTCATCTAAATTTTGGATTGATGGGAGATGTTGTTTTAGATCTGTTGTGGCAGTTTCTGTCAGAACAATTTGAAAAAGAAGAAGCAATACTTCTCTCTTTCGAAAGCAGGCCAGGGGAAAGGTCTACGGACTCTTTTCTTATTGTACAAACCGGATTTGAAGATAGGCTAGATGCTTATATCTTCTCTCCCGCTCGCTAGTTATCACTGATGACTAGTTGCGCCCGTTCCCACCTGGGAACGGGCGCTTTTTTTTTATTGTATAAAAACAAACCGGCAACCCTGATTTGAATTTAAGGCGTTTTGAGTGTATTTTGTGACAAGAATCGTTTTTCTATGAGGGGTAATTAATATGTTAGACACACTAGACAGATGGCTTTCATCCAACGTTAGGCCACTGTGGTTACGAAACCTTTGGAACCGTCTCTGGGTTCGCCAAGACGAATTCCATCCGTCACTGAACATGGATGTGGACTTAATGCTCAAAATGGATGAGGAGCAGAGGAATCGATACATCAATGACCTTGCTCGCAGGAGGAAAATTGCGCACGAACGCGATCTTGGGAAGTAACAGAAACACGTCACCGGAACCTTAAAAGGTTCCGGTGCTTTTTTAAAAAGCTGTTGTTTGTCTAAGTATTTCTGATATTCTCTATAGTTATGAGTTTATCAATCGGCATTGTTGGTTTACCCAATGTGGGGAAATCAACACTTTTTAATGCACTAACAGACCTATCCGCTCCGGCGGAGAATTATCCTTTTTGCACCATAGATCCATCTGTGGGGTTGGTTAAGGTTCCTGACGACAGACTATACAAACTAGGGCAGTTTTCTAAATCAGAGCGAGTTGTTCCTGCTGTTGTGGAATTTGTGGATATTGCAGGGCTTGTGAAGGGCGCTTCCGTGGGAGAAGGATTGGGAAATAAGTTTCTTACAAATATACGAGAGGTAGACGTGATAGCAGAAGTGGTGAGAATATTTGAAGATGAAAATGTGCACCATGTGGAAGGACGTATTGACCCGATGAGTGATATTGAGGTTATAAACCTAGAGCTCATAATGGCTGATATGCAGACGGTCACGAAGCGTCGTGGAAATATAGCCCGAGAAGTGAAAAGAAATGATAAAGAGGCAATAGCAGAAGATGCTGTTTTGGCGAAAATAGAAAAAGCGTTAGACGATGGTTTGCTTGCAAACTCTGTTGAGTTATCCGAGCAGGAGATACCTTTTGTAAAAGCCCTTCATCTTTTGACGATGAAGAAGATACTTTATGTTTTAAATACAAAAGATGGAAAGAAGGATATTCCGGCCGAGCTAAAAGAATTTTTGGACTCATCCGGAAGTAAATATGTGATAGTAGACGCTGGTATTGGAGATGTGGGTGATTTAATAGAGACAGGTTATGAAGCGCTTGGGCTTATTACATATTTCACAACAGGAGAAAAAGAGACTCGCGCGTGGACGATAAAGAAGAACTCCACAGCACCAGTCGCAGGCTCTGCTATACATACAGATTTTACTGATAAGTTTATAAGAGCTGATGTGATTGAATGGGATAAGCTTCTTGAGGCTGGTTCACGAGCAGAGGCTCGTAATAAAGGAATACTTAGAACAGAGGGGAAGAAATACATTGTCCAAGATGGTGACGTGGTGGAGTTTAAAATTTAGTGTGATATCTTAAATATCGAAATCAGTAAACCTTAAACGGAGGTTGGCTATGGCAAGATTTTACGCGAAGATCTCTCCGTTTTTGGAATGGAGAGTCTATGACTCAACGGAGCCCGGAGTCGGAAAAAATCACAAGTTAGTTCGATATGGGTTAACTGAAGATGAGGCTCGCCAGACGGTGGAGAAACTAAACAGTTTACCTTCTGAAAAGGCTCGTGAAATGATGAATGACTCTATCAAACGTTGGAATTCTGGTGAGAAGTTCATAGAAGTACCAACCAAAGACTGAGCGCGGCTCACTCGGAAACAGTTCCGGGTGGGCTGTTTTCTTTTACAGGACTCAAAACCTGTTGTATCCTTTGAGTATATGGAAAATAACAAAACAAAAGCAAAAGACTTCTTTATGCAACTTGGTTTAATGGTTGCTCTTTATGCTGGTGTGGTGGCATTACTAAACATTCTTTTTAGGGTTATTAATATTTTATATCCACAGGTGGATGCTTATTATGGTAGTTCGAGCATAAGCTTTCCTGTTGCGACTCTTTTAGTTGTATTTCCAATCATTTTAGTTTTGGCAAATATGATTAATAAGGGTTATGTACAAGACCCATCTAGAAAAGACTTTTTTGTAAGAAATTGGCTAATTTATATAACCCTCTTTATTGCCGGAATAGTGTTGGCTGGAGATGTGGTAACACTTTTGTACTTCTTTATTGATGGAAGAGAGCTAACTGCTGGGTTCTTGCTGAAAGTTTTGGCGGTTGCTGTGGTTGGCGGTTCAGTGTTTGGTTACTTCTTTGATGATTTGCGAAATAAACTTACTGGTTCGAGAAGGAATATGTGGAGAGTTGTCGCTACGATTCTTGTAATAGGTTCTATTGTTCTTGGTTTTGCTGTAATCGGTACACCGCAGAAACAAAGAGCGATGCGATACGACGACCAAAAGATAATGGATTTACAAAACATTCAAAATCAGGTTGTTTATTATTGGCAGACAAAAGAAGTTTTACCAACAAGTTTAGAAGATCTGAAAGATTCACTATCTACTTATGAATTTGTTCCAACGAATGATTCACAAGGCAAACCTTATGTATACAGTGTTGTTGGTCCGTTGAGTTTTGAACTTTGTGCTGACTTTAATTACAAATCAAAAGAAAGCAGTCAAAAAGCTAGAGACCTTTATTACTATGGAGGCGCGGAGAGTGGAAACTGGCAACATGAAGAGGGTACTCACTGCTTTGAGAGAACCATCGACCCAGAGAGACATCGTCCATTTGAAAAAAATATATAGATTAATAAGGGTTTAAAAATACGTGTCAAAAGAATATAACCACAGAGATATAGAAAAAAAGTGGCAGGAGACTTGGGATAAGAACAATGCATATGCTACAGGCAATAAAGGCGCAGAAAAGCGTTATGTTCTTGATATGTTTCCCTATCCTTCTGGACAAGGTTTGCATGTTGGACACCCAAAAGGGTATATAGCAACTGATATATATTCCCGATTCCTTCGCATTAAAGGATATGACGTTCTTCATCCAATGGGGTGGGATTCTTTTGGTCTTCCTGCGGAGAATTACGCAATCAAAACAAAGATTCATCCCAAAGAAACAATAAGGAAAGCAAAAATACAGTATAAAGATCAAATAAAGAGTTTATCTCTTTCGTATGATTGGGATAGAGAGATAACCACTTCTGACCCGGAATATTATCGCTGGACTCAGTGGCTTTTTTTGGAGTTGTATAAAAATGGCCTAGCTTACAAAAAAGAGGCTAAGGTAAATTGGTGCGAGTCGTGTAAGACCGTACTTGCTAATGAACAAGTTGTTGATAATGCATGTGATAGATGTAAAGGAGAAGTAATCCAGAAATCTCAGGAACAATGGTTTTTCAAAATTACAGAGTTTGCTGATGATTTAATCAAGGATTTGAAGGAATTGGATTGGCCAGAATCTACTAAGATAAATCAAGAAAATTGGATAGGAAAGAGTGAGGGTGCTGAGCTAACATTTAAAGTCAAAGATAGTAATGATGTTATAAAAGTATTTACCACAAGACCAGACACTTTGTTCGGTGCTACTTATATGGTTCTTGCCCCAGAACATGAGCTTATAGAAAAATTAAAACCATCTATAAGAAATTGGTCTTTTGTTGAAAAATATGTAAAAAAAGCGATTTCAAAAACGGAGTTAGAAAGGCTTTCAGATGGAAAAGACAAAACAGGTATGGTTCTAGATGGAGTGATGGCGATAAATCCCGCCAATAATGAAGAAATACCTATTTTTGTAGCCGACTATGTTTTATCTGGCTATGGCACGGGAGCCATTATGGCTGTGCCCGCACACGACGATAGAGACAGAGAGTTTGCAGAAAAATATGACCTGCCAATTATTGAAGTAAATGATGGTGAGAAGTTGGTTTCTTCTGGGGAATTTGACGGCGTGGCTATAGAGGAAGCAAAGAAAAGTATTACAGAAAAAGTTGGAGGCATTATGAAAACTACTTATAGACTTAGAGATTGGTCGGTTGGCCGTCAGCGTTATTGGGGTGCACCAATACCAATCATATATTGTGACAAATGCGGCGAGGTTCCTGTTCCCGTATCAGATTTACCAGTGACACTACCTGACGATGTTGATTTTGTGCCCACAGGAGAGTCTCCACTTAAAGATTCAAAGACATTTCACTCTGTAAAGTGTCCTAAATGTGACTCTGATGCAGAGAGGGAGTCAGATACATTGGATACATTCGTTTGCTCTAGTTGGTATTTTTTCAGATTTACTGACCCTACAAACTTTGAAGAATTTGCCTCAAAGAAGGCTATAAACGATTGGATGCCGGTGGATATGTATGTCGGAGGAGCAGAACACACTGTCTTGCACCTTATGTATTCTAGGTTTATAACCAAAGCTTTGAAAAGATTTGGGTATATAGATTTTAAAGAACCTTTTGATACTCTTCGACACCAAGGAATGATAATTGCAGAAGATGGTAGAAAAATGTCTAAATCTTTTAATAATATTGTGAACCCAGATGATGTGATTGATACATATGGTTCTGACACAATGAGACTTTATGAGATGTTTATGGGTCCGTTTAAAGACTCTATATCTTGGAGTACATCAAATATTTTGGGTGTGAGGAGGTTTATAGAAAAAGTCTGGAGGCTACAGGATTATGTTACCGATTCTTCATCAAAAGAACTTGAGATACTTCTCCATCAGACTATAAAAAAGACAGAAGAAGACATAAAAACTTTCAAATTTAACACAGCCATCAGCTCTTTTATGGTTTTTGCAAATAAAGTAGAGGAAGAAAAGAAGATCAGCAAAGACGACTTGAAGTCTTTCTTAAAAATACTTTCACCATTTGCTCCACACATAACAGAAGAGATGTGGTTTGCTCTTGGGGAGACCACTTCAATATCAAAAAGTGATTGGCCAAAATATTCTGAAGACAAACTTTCTTCAGGTAAGGTTGTTATTGCTATACAGATAAATGGTAAGGCACGAGAAGAAATAGAAATAAACGAAGACGAAAACCAAGACTCTGTGATTGAAAAAGTGAAGGAAACGGACTCTATGAAAAAAAGATTGGAGGGTAGAGAGATTAAAAAAGTAATTTACGTGAAGGGAAAAATTATAAATATCGTTTTGGGTTCATAAAGTTTGACATTGGGCGGTCTCGTCTGTATTATTACTCCACGACTTCTTATACAACGATATTGTTCTTTGTCTAGATATAGGATAATTCCAAAATAGAGGCATTGACATGTATTGTTCCTTGTGGTAATTTAATCATCCACATCTTCTATAAGAAATTTTAGAGGATGTATTTATATAAAACTAATCATGAGTGTATTCAGTTTTAAACCTAATCAGGTAACAAAAAAACTAATAAAAGAACTGCCAGAAAGAGCTCAAGACGTCGTTATTAGACGATACGGTCTTTCAGATGATGGCAGAACAATGACTCTCGAGGCAATCGGGGGTGTTTATGGTATTACACGAGAAAGGGTAAGACAGATAGAGAATCACGCTTTAAATAAAATAAGACAATCAGAATCTATGTCAGCTCATAACAATGTTTTTGATGAGCTTTCTGACTATATTAAGTCTTTGGGACATATTGTTTCTGAAGAAGATTTGCTTTCCAGAGCTTCAGATAAATCAAGTTTAAGGAATCACATTAGCTTACTCCTAGTGCTTGGTGATAATTTTCAAAAACACAAAGAAGACAAAGAGTTTAAACATAGATGGATGGTTGATAAAAAAATCGCAGACGCTGTACACTCAGCATTAAGGTCTCTTCACGAACAGTTTGGACATGATGATTTGGTTTCAGAGGATGAGATTTTTAAAACATTTCAAAATTTACTTGCAGAGGCGATTGATGAAACGAAAGACAAAGAGACATTAGGTAGGTGGTTGGGTCTTTCAAAGAAAATTTCAAAAAACCCTCTTGGAGAATGGGGTCTGTCTACATCAGCAAACGTAAGAGTAAAAGGAATGAGGGACTATGCATACTTGGTTCTAAGACAGCATGGTTCTCCTATGCACTTCACAGAAGTTACGAAGAAAATTCAGAAGTTATTTAGTAAAGAAGCTCACGTTGCAACAACACACAATGAATTAATTAAAGACCCAAGATTTGTATTGGTAGGAAGGGGTCTTTATGCTCTGAAGTCATGGGGATACATG
Source organism: Minisyncoccia bacterium (assembly GCA_041601015.1). Lineage (GTDB taxonomy): Bacteria > Patescibacteriota > Minisyncoccia > Phycocordibacterales > PCTT01 > 21-14-all-36-13. Next base: position 6,985 of record JBFIIZ010000030.1, read on the forward strand.
AGCGGTATCGTTAAGGACGTTATCTCACAAATACTTGAAAAACACGGACCTCTATCAAAAGATGAGATTATAGATCTTGTTTTGAAGGAAAGATATGTGAAGCCAAATACTATTCTTGTAAACTTACAAGACTCTTCTTATTTCAAGAAAGGTAGCGATGGGAAATATTTTAAAGTTTAAGTTTTAACTTTTAAAAAAGCCACTCAAAATAAAGAGTGGTTTTTTGTTTCCACCAACACCTCCTACTAAGTTTGTCGTTTTTTTTGTATCATATGTGTATGGTCAGCGATATAACATCGTATGTTTTGTCCGGGTTGTTTCCCGAAGTTATTTCTATACTTTGGGGTTTTTCGCCTTTGTGGTTGCCCGTGATAGCAATCACAGCATTTTGGAGTTTGTGGGTCTCGTATGTACAAGCGGACAACATAGCAAAA
>JBFIIZ010000031.1:0-7253 GCA_041601015.1 Minisyncoccia bacterium
ATTATTAGGTCTGTGGATAGGTGGAAAAGTCTTTTTTACGTTTATACTGACCTTTGTTTTTCTTACTACTCGTTTTTATAACTTTTTGAAAACAACACTTGCTTACTCGAATAACTTTTTTTGTTTTTTTAAAGTTTGTTTTTGTAAAACTTTATTAACTTTTTATCAACTATCTTTTTAGGGTTTTACACAAACTTATACACGACTTTTGCACACTACAACATACTTCTTATTTGATGAATTTCTTGGGAAAGAACGCTATCGACCTCTAATTCTTTTTTAATTTTTTCATAAGAATGAATTACAGTTGTGTGATCTCTACCACCTAGTTTCTGCCCTATCGTTGGGTAAGGGATGTTGTAATCTTCTCTAAGGATATACATTATAATTTGTCTAGGTTTTACAACCTCCTTCTTTCTTGTTTTTTTATAAACCTCTTCTTCTTCAATACCATAAAACTCTGTAATAATTTTAATTATTTCTTCTACTGGTGCAGATCTACGCGATTTTATATTGTTTCTTATAAGATGTTTTACTTCTGATAGAGATAATTCACGTCCTTTTAATTGTGTTTGTACTACGACTATATTGAAAACACCCTCAAGCTCTCTTATATTACTTCCTATCATTGAAGCAAGATAATCAACAACTTCATTGTTTAGTGTTATATTACTAGGCTCTGATTTAGCCTTTAGTATAGCCATTCTAGACTCATGGTCTGGTGGTGAGATGTCTACAACCATACCCGCACTAAACCTAGATTTAAGCCTCTCCTCCATGTTTTGGAGATAGTTTGGGTGCATATCTGAAGAAAATATAATTTGCTTGTTGGTGTCATAAAGAGTATTAAATAAATGGAAAAGCTCTTCCTGACTCTTTATTTTTTTGGACAAAAACTGAATGTCATCCATTATTAAAACATCATATTTTCTATACTTCTCTTTAAATAAATTCATTTTGTTCAAAGAGATTGCGTTTGTGAGTTCTATAACAAACTTCTCTGATGTCATATAGAACACCTTAATGTTTGAATAGTTTTTCTTAAGAGTATTCCCTACTGCTTGTATAAGATGTGTTTTTCCACAACCTGTTTTTCCGTGCACAAAAAAGGGATTATAAACAGCACCAGGGCTTTTTATAATCGCTTGTGAAGCAGCGTAAGCAAGTTCGTTAAAAGGTCCCACTATAAAAGAATCAAAGTCATAACGAGGGTTTAGATTATTTTCTTTGTTTATGTAAACATCACTTAAAGGAAGAGATCCATGAACTAAATTTTGTTTGTTAGGTGTTTGAGAAACCTCTTTTGTTTCAGGTTTATCTCGTGTTACAACATATTCAACAGACCTAACTCTTTCCAAAAGACCTCTTAAGGTTTTAAGAATAAATTTATGATATTTTTCTATTAACCATGTTTTAACAAACTCATTAGGAACTCCTATGTAGACAGTTCCCTCTTCTTCTTTTACAATGTACGTCTCGCTAAACCATGTATTAAAAGTAGCCTTAGATACATTAAGTTCAGCTTCAACCAATACATTGTTCCAAAGTTCTTTTGTGTCCATATGTAAGAAGCATTATACAAATTGTTGATAACCAAAAAACTTGTGGAAAGTATGTAACTATGTTAATAATATGTGGACAACGAACTCACGAGAGTAATAAAAAAACATTATGTCAATAACATATCAACCAAAAAACAGAAAAAGAAAGAAAACTCATGGATTTTTAGTTCGATCAAAGACTAAAAGTGGTAGAAATATTCTAAAAAGTAGAAGAAGAAAAGGGCGAAAAAAGCTTGCTGTTTAGCCATATCTTGTCAAAATGCTTAAGAAAGAAAGAAGGGTCACATCCAAACTCTTCCAAGAAACCCTAAAAAAAGGGCCTTCTTTTGATTCAGAAAATATTTACCTAAAAAGAATGGAAAGTACAGGTCCAACAAGACTTACCTTTTCTGTTCCTAAAACAGTAGAAAAAGGAGTTGTAAAGAGAAACTATCTTAAAAGAAAAGGTCTTTCAATTTTAGAAAAACACACTAAATCTCTAAAAAAAGGCTTTGTTTTGGTTTTTTTCTTGAAAAAGACCAAAACATTCCCTACAGAAGAAGAGTTTGTGAACTTACTTGAAAAAGCAAAAATCGTTGAAAATAAAGGATAAGGAAGGTAGAATAGTGAAATGATTAAAGCACTTTGGAACAACGTTTTTTACGACCCTCTGTATAACGGGTTTATTTTTTTGGCCGATATTATACCGTCTGCTGATTTAGGTATAGTCATTATTTTGTTTACTATTCTAATAAAATTAGCTCTGTTCCCCTTCTCTATTAAGGCGGTTAAGACTCAACGAGCTGTAAAATTGGTTGAACCAGAACTCAAGGCTATAAAAGAAAAATATAAAGACGACAAACAAACCCAAGCAACAAAAACAATGGCTTTGTATAAAGAGAAGAACATAAAACCCTTCTCAGGTTTTCTACTACTTCTAATACAGATGCCTATAATTTTTGCGATGTATTTCATTTTTCTCAGAGGAGGTTTACCAGAGATAAATCTAGACATACTTTACTCCTTTGTTCCATCACCTGGAACAATTAACACAATGTTTTTAGGTTTTATTGATGTTACGGGTAAAAGCGTTGTTCTCGCTCTTCTTACTGGAGCTTCACAGTTTATACACACAAGTCTCTCAATGTCGAAAAGTAAAAAATCGGACAAGAAGTTTGGAGAGGGTTCTATGAAAGAAGACTTTGCAAGAAGTATGAAACTACAAATGAAATATGTGTTACCTGTGTTTGTAACCTTCATTGCCTATACACTTTCTTCAGCAATTGCTTTGTATTGGACAACAAGCAATATTTTTCATATATTACAGGAGCTCTATGTTAAGAAAAAGTTTAAGGAACCAGAAGATGGAGATGTGTCCAAAAAACAAAAAACAGCTATACAGAGCGCTTAATAAACCATGAATACAGGAGAAATACAAAATCTAATAGACGAGTTTTTGAAAAAAATGAGTATAGACATTGAGTCTTTAGAAGAGGCTCCAAGTGAATTACCTGATTATGTTAAGTTTGTTGTTAAGACCCCAGATTCAGGAATACTTATTGGAAAAGACGGCGAGCATCTTTCTGCTTTAGGTTTTGTATTAAGAAAAGCTGTTGAAAAAGCCGCGGGAGAAGAAGCTCCTACAAAGTTTTTTGTTGATGTTGGTGGGTACCAAAGTAATAAAATTCAAAAGATACAAAAGGTTGCAACCATTATGGCAGACCGCGCAACTTCATTTAAAAGAGACATAGAACTTCCACCAATGAGTCCTTATGAAAGGATGGTGATTCATTCAACCCTTACAAACAAAACAAATATAGAGACCGAGTCTCAAGGACAAGGTCGTGAAAGAAGAATTATTGTTAGGTATGTAGAAACAGGAGGGTTATAAGAAGAACTACTCTTCTGTTTCTTCTTCCGTCTCATCTTCTACCTCTGTTTTAATCCTAAGACCCCAAAGCGAGAGGTCTTTTTTGTTTTGGAAGATAATAATTGTGTTGTTTTCGTTTATTTTTGGTTCTACTAGATCAATGTCTTCATTGAAGACTTCAGAGAAGGATACAAAAAACTCAACATCTCCCCTCTCTGGTATTACTTGGTATAAACTATCTGCAAAAGAAACCTCCCCTTTATACCAAGCATCTGGGAAACTAACTGTGCCTATTTTATTTGGTACAGCACAGAAAACAAACTCGCTATCGCTTGTCCAAACACATTTGTCTGCTATTGTTTTTATATTTAGTAGAGTGTCTACACCGCTATTTGTGTTGTAGATACGTGTTTCTATACCATTTCTATCTGCGCTCGAGTATAGGAGCCAGTTTTCGTCAGGGCTCATTTTAGCCACTAGACCACCCTTTGGACCCAAGACCTTAGAAAAACTCTTTGAAACTGTGTCTAGTTTATAAACAAAACCATCAACACTGTCTGAAGGTTTTGTTGTAGCCAGAACACTTCGATTATTTATCCAATCAAGATTCCATTCTGAAATATTTGACGAATAAATTTTCTCAGCAGATTTTTGTTTTACTGAAGTTTTAAAAAAAGAAACCCCATTAGAAATACTCCCAAGTGAATATATAATTGAGCTATTCATGGAAATATCTACACTTTTTATGTTTCTTGGTAAAATGTTTTTCTGCCAACCTTCTTCTTGGTTTAAAACAAAAAGAGAAGAGTCAACAAAACCAGTTTCTTCGTCTATAGTTCTTGTTAAAAACACATCCCCAATAGAGTCCCATATAGCAGAAAAAGCTCTAATTGTGGTAGTGTTTGATACTCTGCTAGTTTCTTGGTTTTCTATATCAAAATCATATATATGACCAGTGCTTCTTTCAGAAAATCTTACCTTTTCAGAATCAAGTGTAAAAGTTGACCCCGACACCGGTTCTTTGGATATTTGTTTAAATAAAAACTCACCAGTTAAAGGGTTAATGGAGCCAAAATCATCACCTCCAGTGTTGCTTTCATTTGAAGTATTGTTGTCTCCCCTGTCCCTACCTCCGGAACTCTCGCCAAAAGGAAAACTATCTATACCTGTCTCTGCGCCGTCTTCGGTAAATGAGCCTTGTCCGCCGTCTAGAAACATAAAATAATAAACAAAACCAGCGCCGAGAGCGAGGATTGTTACTATGGATAATATAATTAAGAATTTTCTAACACTCATATTTTATTTGGATTATTCAAAAATAACGTGCCAATGGGCTTCTCTTAATTTAGAGCCTAAATATCTTCTATCTTCGTAAACAAATTTTGCATATGTATTTCTAGCACTAGAAGAAAGATTAACTCCACTTACGGTGTATCCATCAGCAAACTCGTGGACATTTCCAGACAAAACATCATCCTCGTCTCCTTTATAATTAGCTAAAAATCTTTCTAACGCAGAGTATACTCCATTTGAATTTATCCATGTTCTAAGGTCTATTATTGCTATACCTCTACCGTGTGTTTGGTGTCCACCTTCCGTTCCTCCTGTTATTGTTATAGTGCAAACGTTTGAGCCACTAGGCGCTCCAACAACATCACCAATTTCTCCATCAAAGTCATTGTCGCAAAAAGGAGCTATTAAACCAGTTAACCTTTCTAATCCGTCAACAACATAAGAAGGTAAAGTTCTAACATCAGTACAACCACTAGTCTGACCCTCTAAACAATAGTTATCGTGGTTTATTGAAACACCAATATTTTCTAGAAGCTCTCTGACTTCTAATTCATTTCCAATACCTTCTTCCTCATTACCTCCACCTGATCCAATATCTGGAGGTGTTGTTATACCTGTTTCATTTATGTAAAAACACCCATAAGAACGGTATTTAGTGTCAAAAGAAGATTTTTGTGTTGGATTGTTGGTAATTTCATCATAATAAACATTACACTCTCTTTCTGTAAAACGTGCGTTCAGTAGGTTGCCACCTTGCCCTATTTTTCTGGTTGTGTTCTTTGGTTCAAAAACAAAATACCAACCTGGGTCTATGTATACATTAACTTTTGAAACGTCCATAAAACATTTGCCGTTGTTTTCTTCCACTAAACGGGAATCTCCTCGTGAGTTTCTAAAGCCATCTACTTCAGCTCCACACTTTTCCGGTGTTTGAAAATAACCAAATTTGTGATGTTGTTCAAAAGCACCCCTTCCGGTTTGGTATTCAAAAAACCAAGGACCAGAGCTTTCCTCTATAAACTCACAAGGTATATCAAACACAGTGTAAGGGCTATCTCTTCTACGTTCTTCCGCACTTTTAGCACTCTCACAAGCGTCTTCTTTATAAAAACCACCCACACTACCACCAGAGTTCACACCTCTACCAATATAAGAATAAGTCTTATTTATAGTTCCATCTTCTTCTGCTATGTCTTTTGAAACAAAATAATACCAACCAGCATTTTCAGGTTTCGCTTCTCTTACATTTACATTATCTATTTGATCTCTAAAATCCAAACTAAAATTAACCAAATTAGGGTTTATGGTGTTTAGTAACATCCAGCTCAACAAAGCCAAACCGAGCCCAAACAGTGCGTTATTTATCCGCGTCCTTGCTGCACCCTTACTCCCCACTGCTGTTGAGGTCATATACTGCACTCCAGCGAGAATAACCATAAACACAGCAAACACAACAGCAAGACCTATTACAAGCTTAAATACACCAGAAATATAATCACCAAAATTTGTCACAGTGGTGCCATTGTCCGCAGATGTCCCAGGTAGAGGAGAAAGAGGTGTGTAGGGTTCAATGTCTTGAGCAAAAACAAAAGGCGTCGCTATAGAAAAAACTGCGATTATAACAAACAGTATTAAAAATATTTTCTTAAACTTTTTCATTATTCGGATAAGTTAACTATAAAGGATTTTTTTGTGTCTTGGAAAACGTTTTTTATGTTTTCAACTTCTACTGAAAACAAAGCTCTTCCACCACTACCCTCTTTTCGGAATACTAGACTACTAATACCAACACCACTACTAACTCGGTTATTGTTTAGTCTCCATGTCCAGTCTAGATTTGAACCAGAGCTACTAATTGTTGTGAAATAATATGGGAAAGCTGTAACTTTAATCTCTTCTTCATTAATAACACTATCGTCTAACACTTTATTAAACAACACACCCATCAATGGATCATTTTTGTATACTAAAATCTCTGGTTCCGAATCTTTTACTAAAGTAGAACCTTCAACATACATAGTTTCTTGATCACCAGACCAAATCTCTACACTTACTTGTGAGCTTCTTAGTGAGGTTCCTATAACAACACTCTCTTGCCCTAACCCTGATACGCTACCAACAACCCTTCCGCTAAGTTTCCACTTATAATAAAGGTTTGAATTAGAAATAATCCTACCAGAATCATCAAACACTCTTGCCATGGCGACAAACTTAACAGACTGAGGTCCTACCTTTAGAGCCTTGCCTTTATAGAAAGGTGGTGTGTATGAATCTGCTTCCCATAGTATATCTACATAAGAGTCGTTTACCTGCGCTTGAGTTTGGCTAAAAGTAAGCCCAAAAATACCCAAAACAAGTATTAGCAGTATTATTTTTTTATCCCTCAGTAAAGCCATTTTATATACTTTGGATATTATTATTAATGTTACCTGAACCTTGCCCCGACACATCCTCCATATTTGAGGCCTCGAGTTCTTGTCTCGCTTTTTTTATGGAAAGAACCTGTGAAGGGTCTGAGGTTATAATCTGGTCCTCAGTGTAAGAAGCTA
>JBFIIZ010000032.1:0-7015 GCA_041601015.1 Minisyncoccia bacterium
CATATAGAGGCTGCACAAGAATTTTGGAATCGAGCCGATAAAAAAGGTGATATATATAAAAAGAAATACAAAGGAGCTTATTGTGTGGGTCATGAAGCATTTTTAACAGAGAGAGATTTAGTTGACGGCAAATGTCCCGACCACCCAAATCAAGAGCTAGAGATTGTTGAGGAAGAAAACTATTTTTTTAGAGCTTCAAACTACGAAAAAGAGATAAAAGAATATTTGAGTGAATCGAGTGTAATTCTACCAGAGTTTAGAAGAAAAGAAGCTCTTAGTTTAATAAAAGATGGTGTTGAGGATTTTAGTATATCGAGACTAAAAGAAAAAATGTCCTGGGGTATTCCTGTGCCAGGTGATGACGAACATGTGATGTATGTTTGGTTCGATGCACTTACAAATTATATTTCAACTCTTGGTTGGCCCGACGGGGACAACTTCAACAAATTTTGGAAAAACGGGAAAACCATACAGTTGGCCGGGAAAGATCAAATACGCTTTCAGTCACTGATGTGGCAAGCAATGCTTCTGTCTGTGGGAGTTAAAAACACAGACCAAATTTTTTATCATGGATTTATAACAAGCGGTGGGCAAAAAATGTCTAAATCAGTTGGTAATGTTATAAACCCTCTTGAAATAGCAGATGAATACGGAACAGACGCTCTTAGATATTATTTGTTAAGACACATACACTCTTATGATGATAGCGACTTTACACAAGAGCGCTTTATTGAGAGCTATAATGCGCATTTAGCAAATGGCATAGGAAACCTCACTTCTCGTGTATTGAAAATGGCGTCTGCTTATGAGGTTCAATATGAGATATCTCAAAAAGAAGAAATTTGGTTCTCTAAGGACTCGAGACAATACATAGACTATCTTGAAAATTACGAGTTTAATAAAGCTCTCGACTGGTTGTGGGCCGTAATAGGTGCTGTTGATGAGTATATTGCTACTGAAGAGCCATTTAAGTTGATTAAGACGGATCCAGATAGAGCAAAAGACGTGGTGGGTAGGTCTGTCGTTAAACTACATCAGGTGGCGGTTTTATTAGAGCCTATAATTCCAGAGACAAGTAAAAAAATACTTGAGGCTATAGAGAAGAAAGAAAAACCAGAGTCGCTATTTGGTAGGATTTAATTATGGAAATAAAATATTTTGATTCACATTCACATTTAAATTTCTCACAATATGACGAAGATAGGGAAGAGATAATAAACGAGATGCACAAACAAGGCGTCGCTACTATTTGTGTTGGGACAAGCGAGAAAACTTCACGTGAATCTGTCGAACTTGCATCAGCTCACGAACACATATGGGCAACAGTTGGTCTTCATCCTACAGATGAAGAAGATTTCGATACCAAAACATACAAAGAAATGTTAACTGATAGAGTTGTTGCTATTGGAGAATGTGGCTTGGACTATTTTCGGGAAAAGAATAGAACAGACGAAGATAAAGAAAGACAAAAAAAGATTTTTATACAACAAATAGAATTTGCGCTTGAACAAAACCTTCCGCTTATGATTCACTGTAGACCATCTGCGGGTAACATGGACGCGTATGAGGATGCTTTGGAGATATTAGAAAACTATGCAGACAAGCACGGAGAGAAAATAAGAGGGAACTCTCATTTTTTTGTTGGGTCATCTCCAGTTTTGGATAGGTTCTTAAAACTTGGGTTTACAATTGCATTTCCTGGAGTGATAACCTTTGCTAGGGAATATGATGAGGTTATAAAAAGAGTGCCACTTGATAAAATATTATGTGAGACAGATGCACCATTTGCTTCACCTGTACCTTATAGAGGAAAAAGAAACAATCCTATGTATGTAAGCGAGGTTGTAAAAGAAATAGCTGCCGTTAGGGGTGAGAGTGAAGATTTGGTAAATGAGGCTCTTGTTTCTAATATAAAGCGTGTTTTTGGTATAAATTAAGCTTTAAAAAGCCACTATTGGGTTGCATTTAAGGGTTTTTGTGATAATCTGGTGCGCACATGGAAAAGAAGATAAAAGACGTAGAAAATAATGAAAAAGACCTGAAAGAGAGCACTGTTTATGAGATTAGCTATCTTTTAGACCCAAGTTTGGAGGAAGAAGATCTTTCCTCTGTGATTTCTTCAGTAAAAGAATCTTTTGAGTCAAAAGGGGGTATTTTTGTATCCGAGGCTTGGCCAAAGAAAATGATTCTTTCTTATAAGATACTTGTATCAAAAGATGGAAAAAAGTCAGACTATGATACAGCTTATTTTGGTTGGCAAAAATATGAAGTTGCTTCAGATAAGATTAACGAAGTAAAAACTGACATTGAAAAAAATATTTCTATTGTTAGGTTTATGATAATAAAAACAACAAGAGAAGACATTGCGCCTTTTAAACCAAGAGCAATCCGCACAGAACAGAAAGACGCAAAACAACCAATCTCAATATCTAAAGAAGAACTTGATAAAACAATCGAAGAATTAGTAATTGAATAATTATGTATTTAAACAAAGCATTAGTTATAGGAAATTTAACGAGAGATCCAGAATTAAAAGCTCTACCTTCTGGTATTTCTGTTGCAACATTTTCTATTGCAACAAACAGAATTTGGAATAATAAAGATGGTGAGAAGCAAGAATCAGTAGACTATCACAACATTGTTGTATTTGGTCGTCAGGCTGAAACAACTGCTCAGTACCTAAAAAAGGGAAGTATGGCTTTGATTGAAGGAAGAATGCAGACAAGGAGCTGGGAAACACAAGAAGGACAAAAAAGATATCGAACAGAGATAGTTGCTGATCGAGTTCAGTTTGGTCCACGAAGTGGGGGGTCTGCAGGAGGTGGAAATTTGGCACCACAAAAACAGCAAGAAGTTTCTGCAAAAGAAGAGGTTCCAACAATACAGTACCCAGATGATGATGGTATTAATCCAGACGATATACCGTTTTAATTAATTGATTATATATGAAAAAAGAACAATGTTATTTTTCACAACACGGAATAAACACTATTGACTATAAGGATACAGAGCTTCTTAAGAAGTTTATTAATCCTCACGCACGAATGGTTGGCAAGAAGAGGACTGGAGTTTGTGCAAAGCACCAAAGACAACTTTCTTCAGCTATAAAGCGAGCTAGGTTTATGGCATTACTGCCTTACGTAGCTAGATAGTTGTTAAGCTCTACCTACATACTCGCTATTTCCAGTATTTATTTCTATAACATCTCCCTCCTCAATAAAGAGGGGGGTTGTTATTTTTGCACCAGTTTCAACCACAACAACCTTATTTCCTCCTCCTGAAGTGTTTCCTCTTATACTAGGTGGTGCTTCTGTTACTTTTAGAGTTACTTTTATTGGTAACTTGAAACCTATTATTTCATCTTCATAGATTATGGAGTCTATTGTGGTATTTTCTGTTATAAAATTAAGTTCTTTTTCAACCTTAGAATAAGGCACAGAAAGTCTATCTTTTGGGTCATTTGGGTCACAAAACCACACTTCATCATCTTTTTTATATAAATATTTTAAGGGTCTTTTTTTTAACTCCGCCTCCTCAACGGTGTCAGATTGATGAAAAGATTTTTCAACAACCCTTCCGCTTATAATATTTTTAAGTTTTGTTTGATTAACGGGTTTTCGTTGTTGTTTTCTTAATATATCCGAAGAGAGAACCTCATAAGGTTCTCCGTTCAGTTCTATATATTTCTTCGCACGTATTTCGTTGTATCCTAGCATGTTTTCTACTCTGCTTTTTGTGCAGCTTTAATCTCTTTTTCGAGCTCTTTTGCAATTTTTTTATCCTCTCTTAAAGATTTTCTAGCGGCATCATATCCTCGTCCAAGTTTATAATCTTCATAACTATATGAGGCTCCAGCTTTTTTTACTAGTCCGTATTTCTCTCCTAAAGCAAGAAGCTCTCCTTCGTGTGAAATACCTTCTCCGTAAATGATATCGAACTCTGTTTTTCTAAAAGGTGCCGCAGTTTTATTTTTTACTATCTTCACTCTTGTTCTAGAACCAACAACCTCTTCTCCTTTTTTAATTTGCGCGATTCTTCTAATGTCTATTCTTACAGAACAGTAAAATTTTAGAGCTTTTCCCCCTGGTGTAGTTTCTGGTGAACCAAACATAACACCAATCTTCATTCTTATTTGATTTATAAAAATGACAACGGTTTTGCTTTTAGACACTATAGCAGTGAGTTTACGTAACGCTTGAGACATTAGACGTGCTTGCTTACCCACATGATGTGCTCCCATGTCTCCCTCAATCTCATCTTTTGGTGTTAGGGCAGCAACTGAGTCAACAACAATAACATCTATTTTTCCAGAACGGACTAATGACTCAACAATCTCCAATGCTTGCTCGCCTGTGTCTGGTTGTGATATCAAAAGTTCGTCAGTTTTTACTCCGAGTTTTTTTGTGTAGTCTGGGTCCATTGCATGCTCCGCATCAACAAAGGCGCATATACCGCCCTTTTTTTGAGCCTCTGCTACAACATGTAGAGCCAGTGTTGTTTTACCAGAAGCTTCTGGTCCATATATTTCCACAATACGCCCACGAGGTAGACCTCCTATACCCAAAGCATGATCTATTCCTATTGAGCCAGTAGAGATACTCTCTACACCAACCTTAGGCTGATCTCCAAGTTTCATTATTGCACCTTCTCCAAACTTGGTTTGGATTTGCTGGATTGTTTCTTCTAAAGCTAAATTGCTATTTTCTTTTTTACTCGATGTTTTCTTCTTGGTCATTTTCTTCTATTATTTCTTCTAAAACGGCTTCGTTAAGCGATTTATCAGGCTTTTCATCAAGCGTAGAGATTATTGAAGGGTCCTCTATTAAGACCAATTCGAGCTCTTTTTGTACCTCTCGGTCGAATCTATCCACCGCCTTAATTGTAATTATATTATAGCCATCAAGGAGTAGCAATTTTTCGTTAAATATGTTGTTTTCGTTAACAAAAATCTGCCTGCCATTGAGTTCTAGGTGTGCTATGTTTGTTGCTTTTCCTTCAATAAAAACAAGGGGTTTGTTAAACAATTCGCCGTTTTGTGGTGATATAATTTCAATCTCAGGACCCCCTATAAAATCTTTTGATTGATAGTGTACATAAAAGAGTAGGGCAAAACCCACCACAACAAAAAGGGAAGTGATAACAGTTCTTCTGAGTTTGTTATGGTTCATAAACAGTTTCTAACCTATTCTTCCTCCTCATAATCATCGTTACCACCCCTGTCATCTTCTTTGTCTAAGATATCTCTTGGTTTGGAACCTTGTGATGGACCTATTACCCCACGATCTTCTAACATGTCCATCAAACGCGCAGCCCTAGCGTATCCTACGCGGAGCTTTCTTTGTAGATATGAAGTAGACGCTTTACCCGCTTTTATAACTGTCTCTTTTGCGTCTTCATACAAATCATCGTCATCCTCATCATCATCGAAACCTCCTTCATTCAAGTCAACATCAAACATGTTATTTCTACCAATATCTGCTGTTATATCGACTTCTTCAGGAAGCTCATCCTCATACTCTTTCTTTAAGTACTTAACAACAGATTTAACCTCTTTCTCTGACATAAATGCTGACTGAACTCTTTCGGGCTTAGACATTTCTCCTGAAAGGAAAAGCATGTCTCCAGCTCCAAGTAGTTTTTCCGCTCCAATACCATCTAATATTGTCCTTGAATCTATTTGGGAGGCGACTTGCAGAGCTATTCTTGCTGGTATGTTTGCTTTAATAAGACCAGTGATGACATTTACAGAAGGTCTCTGTGTTGAGATTATTAAGTGAATTCCAACGGCGCGACTCATTTGAGCAAGTCTAACAATCGCCGACTCAAGCTCTCTTGGATATGCTTGCATAATATCAGCGAGCTCATCTATAACAATTGCTAGGTAAGGCATTTTGTAGGGAAGCTCATAGTCTTCTGGCATACCAGCGGCTTTGTATTTCTCTAGTGCTGGACCCAAAATATTTTTATGGTACGACTGGATATCTCTAACAGAGCTTTCTTCTAAAATGTCATAACGCCTATCCATCTCTTTTGCGGCCCATTTAAGGGCTAGAATAGCTTTTTTGGCACCTGTGATAACAGGTGTCAGTAAGTGTGGAATACCATTATAGAGAGTCAACTCAACTCTTTTAGGATCAACCATAATAAACTTAAGTTGGTCGGGAGAGTTTCTAAATAAAAGTGAGTTAATAACTGTATGTATTGTCACAGACTTTCCAGAACCAGTTGCTCCAGCAATAAGTATGTGTGGCATTTTGGCTAAGTTTGCAAAATAGGATTTTCCTGAAATTCCTTTTCCGAGTGATATAACAAGTGGGTTAGGGGACTGCTGATATTCTGGAGCTGAAAGCAGACCAGAAAGTCCAACTGTTGTTTTTGCTGTGTTTGGCACCTCTATACCGACTAAAGATTTTCCGGGTATAGGGGCTTCTATTCTTACGGGGTGTGCAGCAAGAGCCAACTCTAGGTTGTTTTGCAAACCAACTATTTTTGATAGACGAACACCCTCTGCTGGCTTTAGTGAATACCTTGTCACTGTTGGTCCTATGGAAATCTCATCCATAACAACATCAATACCAAAGTTCTCCAAAGTTCTTTTTATTAGATTTGCGTTTGCTTTGATATCTCCCACACCAGGTTTACCTCTGTCTTTACCAAGAAGAGTTAGTGACGGTGGAATATATTCTTTCATACTTGGAGCCGTTGAAGGAAGTAGGTCGAGTTCATCTTGGTATGATGTTTCTTTATTTTTTCTAACGAACCCCGCAAGCTTTGAAGACTTCTTAGGAGTTTCCTCCTCATCTTCATCCTCCTCTTCCTCATCTTCATCCTCCTCTTCCTCATCATAGTCGTCTTCATAATCATCTTTTTTGAATTTCTTCCAGAACATTAATGATTCAAGACTGAGTTTTGATTCAAACAAAAGAATTACAGAAATTATCAATAAAGCAGACAAAAGCATAACGCTTCCCCAATAGTCTAGAAACTTTATTAATTGATTAGCGATAGCTCCACC
>JBFIIZ010000033.1:0-6645 GCA_041601015.1 Minisyncoccia bacterium
AAGATTGGCACGGATATTTTTAACGAGGGCGTTATCACCAATTTAAGTAGAGCTGTTCAGGGTTCAACAAACTCTAACGAGGTTGTTATATCGATTAGAGAGAGTAAGCCCGTAGCAGAAGACGGTAATTTAAGGGAGGTATCTAGAACCATCCCAGTTCCTCATAAACTCACCTCTTTCTCTGAAAACTTCAGTTTTCAAAGGTCTGGCTCAGATATCAGCTATGTTAGAAACGTAAGTCTCCAATATTCTCAGGATATATCCGAGCAGTTTTTAAACAATGCATATATCTTCCTTAAGAATACGTTTTTCCGAAATAGACCAAATTTTGGATATCAAACCGATGGTTTATCAGAAAAAGCAAGATTTGATCAAGAGTTCAGGCCGAAGATTAGTGAAAATTATGATTTAGTTAATAAGTCTGTCTCTTTTACGGAAAATTTTGTAGGATCTGATCCACAAGCCGACTCAAAATATTCCCGTAAACTCACATATGCTTTACGCAATACAGAAAAAGGTTTTCTTGAAAAAGAATATAGTATAGAGGTGATTGGTTTAAAAACCCCAATTCACCAACACGCTCTTAGCGGAACAAAGAGAGAAATAGATAGAATCATAGCGGATGAGGCCGCAGAATTCGGAGACCCCGTTTCTATAGACAAGGCTGTGGCTAAAGACAGTGGAAAAATAACAACCACAATGTTATTTACCACAGACTCTTCTATTAATCAGGCTGGCTCTTTCACATACTCTGTAACCAAGTCTAAAAACGATTCGTTTTTAGAATACTCTGTGGATATGGAACGAAAACAAAAAGGAAAGAGTGTTAGAAGGGCTTATGCTTCGGTTTTAGACGATTGGTCTACTGATACCGCTATTGGAAAAACCAAGGCGAATTTAATGTTTCCTGAAACAAATACTTTAACCCTATACGAAAAATCCAGACAAACAGGTTTTTCTCCCAATGACGCAGGTATCAAAGAGACTGTAACCTATACCACCGATCCGTCTTTTAACACCTCTGGTGACGACGTTTTAAAACAAAAAATTAGGGTTAACCAAACCAATCAAGTTGAAAGAATATTTCGGTTTATTGTTCCTAAAGACAAAGAAAGAGTCCAAAGGCGTTTTCCCAAAGAAGCGGGAACTTTGGGGCAAAAAACAATTTCTGTAGAAATAATCAAAAGGAAGGGTGCAGATACAGATACCGCAGAAAGTGAGGCTTTTACAAGAGCGGAATCCGAAAGACCCCCAAGTTCCACAAATAATTGGCTAGTGGAAAAGACAAGTTCAATCGACCCATTTAATGGTGTAATTACTACAAACCTTGTGTATAATTTCTTTACGCCGTAGTAAATGTCTGTCGATGTAAAATATAATGGAGCCAAATTCCCAGACCCTCAACCAATTGTAGCAATTGGGGACTCTCCCGCGCTTTTGGATGGAAAGGTTGATTATTCCGCGTTATCTATCGACGTTATTGGGAGGATTACGGGTGACGGACTCACTAAACTCGAAACCGAAAAGAAGTATTTAGTTACTGGGCTATCTAATTCATTTAAAACTCTCGAAATCGGCTCTGGTTCCTATGAATTTGCGCAACCAACCAATTTAGTTTTTCAAGACAGCAACCTTTCCACTGTCCTCCCATATAGTGTTACCTTTTTGGTTAAAGAAGATTTGCCCAATAACGGCGACACAACGCTCTATACGGGCTTGGCAGACCTAAGAGACAGTTGGTCCTTCGAAGAGCAAGAAAACAGCATAGTGGAGGCCACACACACCGTATCGGCCAAAGGACTAAAGGTTTCGTCTATTGATCCACTGTATGCGGCAAGACATTTTGTTACAGGTAGAATAAATAACCATCTTGGTGATACGAATAACGCTAAATTTGTTAACTTCTCAGCTTTCCTTACTGGACAATCTGGATTTTTAATTGCCAGAGATGAAGAAGTAAACAGAATGAATAGTGTTTACTCGATTAAAGATACGTATAGATATTCTTTATCTGAAGAAGACCCGTCTCCCAGCGGGGTCTTATCCACAAATACCAGAATAGCATGGACTAAAGACGGTGGATTAAATGTGATACTCGATGGGTCCTTACAGGGTGGACTGGTAGCATACGGACACCCAATTGTTTCAACTGGGTCATTTACAACTGATGACGCAAAATACTTCGCACAAAAAGCCGTTGAAAGAAGTAAAAGTGATTTCGAAGAAGATAGTTATGGAGCTGTATTACAGAAACCGCGCTCTTTCAACTATGACGTAGATACGGGCGCAAATAGACTTGGGTTTTCTTTTGATTTTGCTGACCCAAGCGATCCAAGAACTTCTGAAGTAAAACATAGTTTTACAACCACAGTCAATGCAACCAAGGATAGTAATGTTGTTTCTGTTGATGTCGCTGGTAATTTAATCTACGAGGGAACAGAAAAGTTGTTTGACAACAGTGCTCCAGAAGCTTCCGCTAGATTCGAAGCGGTTAGTGGAGAATTTGACAAGATAGATTTCTTTGGTTTGGCCGTTGCTGGATACGAACAGTTCACCGATAATATTCAAAGTTACGCAGTGGACCAATCCATTAATTTGTCACCCAGAAACTTCAATGTAACTAAAAATCCGTTCAACTCGGAAATATCATACAACTATGTTTTTGACAATAATATTGATTTGAGCACGGGTGCTTTAGATAATCCCACGTTCACAATCAACAAAAATTATTCTATTCAAGTTCACTCCGCTCAACCAACGATTGGTAATTCTTTCGTGGTTCAAACCGGACATAATACAATTCCTTCGTTGTCTCTCAGCGCAAATGCAAATGTTAAAACGGGGGAGAGTGTTACTAGTGCATTAACTTTCTTTAGTGGAGTGATCGAAGAGAATATTAGAAAATACGCTTTTAACGATAGTGGTATCATCGTAAGAAGTGACTTTGCCACGGGTGACACCCAAATATCAATAACCCAAGACATTATTTACCAGATATGAATAATTCGGGATTTGATTATTTAATGAATAAGTCTTTGGGTGATAACTCAAAGCTTGCCCTGTATTATGATTTTAATTCTGGTTCTGCTTATTCAGAAGGAGCGGGAACCAGTTATACGGGCTATCTAAAAAGCGTCCATCCAAGTAAGTCTGCTGGGAATCATAATATGATTTTACCTAGTCTGACCAGCACAACTTCCACTGGGGCGCTTTTCTCTGTCACAGGAACTTTCTTAAACGCGGGAGACTCTGGAGACTTTTCGATATCAAACGGCAAAATAACTGGAACCCCAAACTTCAAATTAAATAACTGCACCTTCTTGTTTTCCACCAAAAAAACCAAACAAGAGGCGGGTCTTATTTTTGGTTCTTTAAAAAAGATAGAACAAACAGAAGACAGTGTTGACTATAAATATTCAAGCGGAATTAATATTGGGATTAACGCTAGAAATAAGCTTTTTGTCAACGGAATAGGAGATGAAGGAGAGTATGTTTTAACCGCTAATGATATCGAACTGGCAAACAAAAATATATGTTCTGTTTCGATTGGTGGAGACTCTATTAACTTTGCAAGGTATGATTTGGGTCTCAATGAGATCGACGAACAATCTTATCCCGTTCAAACGAGCTTGATACAGACGGACACAAACCAAGTGGGGTTTGTTGGGGGTGGAGACACCGTAGATTTCTTTAGACCGGGAGGTAACTACAGTGGAATAATAGATAGACTTGCTATTTTCTCTGGGGTAATTGATACCGATTCTTGTTTGTATATGGCTTCCGGTTGGAATGCGGAGTTGGATTACCAAGCGCCGGGAACCAAAAACGTTGAGGTCACCACGGGCTATCAAAATGAAATTATTTACAACACTGGTTATACAGGCGTTCAGGTATTAGTCACAGGGAATTTTGCGGAAAAAACCGGTTGGGTCACCAAGACTTTTGGTATAGATTTACATACTGGTTCTGGTGTTTTTGAGGGTTCACTGTTTAAAACCGGAACGGCTCTACAAACGGGGTTTTTAGATGTGGTTTTAGAGAGTCAGGGATTAGTCGTAGATGACTTGTTATATAATCCAACAGGAGATTCGGCGGAAGCCACCCTTGGACTAGACAATACAGCTTCTTCTTTGATTAATACGGGTGTCCATTCCATATCTTTCGCAACTCCAACTACAACTGGAGTCATTCAGGTTTTTGCTTCTGGTTTAACTGGTTTTGTTACAGGCGAACCCACAGGTTCTATCAAAACAGCCATTAAACAAACTATTACAATAACGGGTGAAGAGACCCACGCAATTATACCAAGCACGGGTAGAATGTTTGAGTATAAGTATGACTCCATTTACTTTAAAGACGAAAGGAGCTTCGATCTTTATGATTACAGTATTCACACTGGTTTGTTCGCAGAAAAAGGAGAATTTAACCTAAAAGGAGAAAGGGGTTTTGATAGCATAGGGGTAGAAACAAACTCCCCTTTAACTATAAAAAGCTCTTTAAACTCTCAAACCGTATTTGAAACAAAACCGCAGGTAAAAAATATTGGATTTAATGTCGCGGTTTCCAACACAGGAGATTTTTATATCACCGGATTTTTAGTCAAACTTCAGTCTGATTTTAATACTCTTGACCAAAAGGAGTTTTTATATAATGTGTCTCAAACTGGTAATGTTAGGTCTTCAATTGGTGATTCTGGAACTTTACAAACCGGTTTTATGAGAAATATATCAAGCGGAATGTCTGGTCAAGAATTTGTTCCCGAGATTTTTCTTAATGGGCAGAAGTTGTATAGTGGGTTAAATTACACCAGAGTTAACGATACATACGTATGGATTGACAACTTTGACGCAACTGGTCGCATGTTCTCATACCAACAGCCCACGGGTATTCAGGAATTTGTAGGCACAGGCCAAACAGATATATCGGGCAATATACTCTTTAATAAGGGGTTATCTTCTTTGTTTATCAACGGGATGGAACAAAAGAACTCTATCTTCTTGGAGACTTCTAGTGTAACTCCTATCAAAACAGGATTTGCGGCAATCTTACCACAAACCAGCGGATTCTTCTCAAAATTTTCATTGACAATCTAATATGCCAGAAAACGATCTAGCAAGATATGGGGGTTTTATAACCAACATTGACTTCAACTTTCAGGCGGGGGCTTCTGTAAGCACCGCTTCTGTAGAAGTTGTGTCCGAAGATGGAAAATATATTGAACCAAGATTGGGCTCTAGATTTGTTATGCCTTTTGGTTTAGACTTCCAGATGGTAGTCATGGGCTTTACCACAAGAAAAAATAATAATTCCGCTGTGTTAAGTATAGAATTGGCGGATAAATCTGTAGAATTTTTAGACAATAAACTTGTTTTAGTAAGGGGTGAACACACCACGGGGACGAGAGAGAGCGATACAGATTTAACAGTGGACGAAGCTGTTATCTTCCCTTTACTAGAGATGCCAGAAGACGCTTGGCCAGAATACGCAAAAAACATCGCCCAGAGTTCATCTCCTGAGTTTTTCACGCGGGCAAATAGGGAACCAGCTTTACTACAAAGCACTTCGAATGTGTGGGTATTGGGCGGGGGGCGCAGCATATACACGCCAACAAACCAAATTATTTTTCCAGTTATTGATGATGAAACAAATAATATTCGATATAAAGTCTTTCGGCCAGAAGACGATGAGGAATTTTACCTTGTATATGAAAAAGGAGAATTTAAATCCGATATATCTGAAACTGGTCAAGACGAAGTTTTAAGCAAAGAAAATATTATTAGATATAATGCTTCTGATGTTAAAATCAAATTTGGGTATACCGCCAAAGAATTCAAGGACTTGATGATTAGAAACGGTATTAGAATACTAGATGCAAATCAATATCTTAGTAATAATACTATTTTGTTTAATACCGCTGGAACTTTTAGGGAAGTTTTAAGTTCTATAGCTCAAAAACTCGGCTTTTTCTTCTATTATGATTTTGCCAGAAAACTAAACACTCTTTCTAATCCGGTTTTGGTTATTTTAGGTAATGAGAAAATAAATGAAATTAATACAAGCATTCGGGCTATTACAACTAATTCAGATGATACCGCAGTAACCCTTTCTTACTCGAAAACTTTACAAGGGGTTGAGTCCAACCACATAGTAGTTAAGGGAGAGATTAACGAAGAACAGGGGACCAGAGAGGGTGGTTATTCTGGGCTAGACAACGTTGGGAGAAGTTTGAAATTTAAGCGCATACCCGTAGAGGATTTCTTCCAACAGGAGAGTAATTTTATACGAAAACAGGCTCTTGATGATTTTTACGCACTCTTTATAAGTTCGGCGGAAAACGAGCAACAACTTTTTAATGATTTTGTGCTGGCTTATTATATGGATGGAAATACTATTGGAGATCTTTTCAACGAAAATCATTGTAAGAAAACAGATGCCGTTAAATACAATATTGAACCCAGTGCTCCCGATCCAACCCAAGAAACCACAGATGAAGAGGGTAATACACCAGATGAGGAAGAAGAGGGTGGAGGTGATGCGGTTGAATTCCGCAACATACCCAAAGGCAAAAGAATTCAATATCCCTTATTACGGGTTAGTAAAGAAGATGGTGATGGTAACAAATCTACCACAAAACAAACCCAAATT
>JBFIIZ010000034.1:0-6536 GCA_041601015.1 Minisyncoccia bacterium
ACGCCATAATAAATACGAATATTTCTACGCGATATAGTAGCGCAAGGATTGTTTTAGTTTCATCGACCGGCTCAACTAGAGAAATAGTAGTTCAGTCGATTGGACAAATAGCTGTAAGGAAATAATGAATCTTATACATAAACACAAAAAGGAAAAAGGTTTTACTCTAATAGAAATGATGGTGGCTCTTTCTATTTTTTCTATAGTTATGACCGTTGCTCTAGGTGCGCTTATGACAGTCATAGATGCCAATAAAAAAGCTCAAGCTATACAGTCTTTGATGACAGAACTCAACTTTGCACTAGACGATATAACACGAAATGCTAGGGTTGGTACAAATTATCATTGTAAAAGAAGATTGAGTAGCGGTCCCAGCTTAACACAAACACACGACTGCCCAGAAGGGGGTGTACTTTTTGCTTTTGAACCTTCTCAAGGAAATCCGTCTAGTATTACAGATCAGTATGTTTACCGTTTTAGAGGTACTAGTATTGAAAAGTCTACTAATGGTGGCGCGGATTATATAGAAATGATTTCGGACAATATAACGATAGATAAAATGGAGTTTTTTGTTACAGGGTCTAGAAGTAACGATAATACACAACCATCTGTAATAATAATAATCAGTGGCACGGCGGGTCTTCAGGATAAGATACAGACGGATTTTGATATTCAAACCACCGTAATACCAAGAAATCTTGATATATAATATGAAGAAACACACTAATAAAAAAGGATCTGCCCAATATGGACACAGTCAATCTGGACGAAAGTTTGTTCGTATAGGTTCAGGCGGGTTTACAATTATAGAAGCACTTGTGGCAGTCACCATCTTGGTAACCGCGGTTGTTGGCCCTCTTACTATGGCGCAGAGAGGCTTGTCTACCTCTGTGTTTGCAAAAGATCAGATCACAGCATTCTATCTTGCTCAGGATCTAGTTGAAAACGTCCTAAGAACTAGGGCAAACAACAGTATTAATGGAAATCCGTGGCTCACGGGTCTTAGTAGTTGTGTAAATACAATTTGCTCGGGTGGAATTATCGAACAAGAGCATTCTGGGAAACTTGTTTGGGGAACCAAGGTTTGCACTGGAGGCGCTGGAACATGTGATAAGTTGAAATTCAACGAATCAAGTGGTTTATATGGTTATAGTTCTAGCTGGGTTGATTCAAGGTTTAACAGAGAGTTTACGCTAACAGAGATTTCATCAAATGAGATGCAATTAAATATAAAAGTAACTTGGACAACGGGAGCTTTAACTAAAGAAATTAATATTCAAGAAAACTTACTTGATTGGCACTAAAATGATTATTCATAGAGAAAAAAAAGGTTTTGTGCTTCTTGTAGCAGTGTTGATATCTGCGTTACTTCTTTCTCTTGGGATTGCTATTTTAAATTCTACACTAAAAGAACTTAGACTTTCTTCTCTTGGTAGGGATTCACAATTCGCTTTTTATGCATCTGATTCAGGGAGTGAGTGTGCATTATATTGGGATATAAGAGGAAGGGCTTTTGCGACCTCTACAGACTCAAAAGTACCAACATCTGGTCTTTTCTGTAATAATCAAGATATAACAGCAAACCCTGGCTGGTCGTCTAGTAAAACTTCAAACAGCGCCAAGACAACATTTAGTTTGTCTTTTCCTCCAGAATCTTATTGCGTTACGGTGGTTGTAGATAAGGTTGGAAGCAAGACAACAATTGAATCGAGAGGATACAACACTTGTGATCCTAATAATCCACGAAGGGTTGAAAGGGCGCTCCGAACAGTGTATTAGTATAAGATATGGAAGAAAAAACAAAAAGAAATGATGATGAAAAACGAATAGAGATTCTCAGGAACACAATAAAACACCATAATTACCTCTATCACACAAAGGACGCACCGGAGATTTCTGACGAGGCTTATGATTCTTTACTTAAGGAATTAATTTTACTTGAAGAGAAGTATCCTGAGCTTCATTCTTCCACAAGCCCAACTCAAAGGGTTGGAGGAGAGCCTATAGAATCGTTTTCAAAAGTTAAACACAAAGTTAGACAGTGGTCATATGATAATATTTTTAACCACAAAGAACTTCTCAAATGGGACGAAAAGACCAAGCGTTTTATAACAAAGTCAGGCGACATTGCTGAATCAAATCTAGAATATTATTGTGAACCAAAAATAGATGGGCTTAAAATAGTTCTTAATTATGAGAAAGGCAGGTTGGTGCAAGCAGCCACAAGAGGGGACGGTGAAAGTGGAGAAGATGTAACGCACAACGTAAAGACAATAAAAAGCATTCCTTTACAGCTCAACAGAGGGATAGATTTGATAGCTGTTGGCGAGTGTTGGTTGCCACATAGTGAGCTAAAGAGGATAAATAAGAAAAGAGTTAAAGAAGGAGAACAGCCTTTTGCAAATGCACGAAATGCTGCAGCTGGTACACTCAGACAACTCGATCCAAAAGTTGCTTCTTCAAGAAACTTGGATGCGTTCATTTATGACATAGATTTTATTGAAAAAGACGCACCCCAAACGCAAGAAAGCGAAATAAGCCTTCTTAAAGACTTGGGATTTAAGACAAATAACAAAAACAAACTTTGTGTTGGTGTTGAAGAGGTGGAGAGCTATTATAAGAAACTTTCAACAAGAAAAGGAAAAGATGAATACGAAATAGATGGGGTTGTTCTAAAACTCAATAGTGTAGATTTGCAAACTAAGATCGGATATACAGCAAAATCTCCTAGGTTTGGGGTGGCTTATAAATTTCCCGCTGAGCAGGTAACAACAAAGGTTTATGACATAGTGCTTCAAATAGGTAGAACTGGAGTTATTACACCCGTTGCGGTTCTTGAACCTGTTTTAGTTGCGGGCTCGACCGTTTCAAGAGCAACTCTGCACAACGAAGATGAGATAGAGAGATTAGATGTAAGAGTTGGTGACACAGTAATATTACAAAAAGCAGGAGATGTAATACCAGACATAGTAAAAGTTCTTACAGAATTTAGGGATGGTTCACAAAAGAAATATATTTTCCCAAAAACTGTTCCGGCTTGTGGTGGTGATGGACAAATAGAAAGAATCCCCGGACAGGCGGCTCATCGTTGTGTAAATAAAAACTCTTATGACCAAATCAGAAGAAGGTTTCATTATTTTGTTGCAAAACAAAATTTCAACATAGAAGGTCTTGGTCCACAGATAATAGACGTATTACTAGACGAAGGCCTTATTACAGAGTATGCCGACATATATAGGCTAGAAAAGGGTGATTTAATGAGCATCCCTAGGTTTGGGGATAAATCTGTGGATAACTTGTTGGCTTCAATAGAGGGCTCAAGAGATATTACATTACCAAGGTTTATTTCTTCTCTATCTATTGATCAGGTTGGTGAAGAGACGGCGCATTTATTGGCTAAGAAATTTGGTTCTATAGAGGGTTTGATGAGGGCTAAAGCAGAAGATCTTGAGTCTATAGATGGAGTAGGTAGTGTCGTTGCAAATTCAATAGTTTCTTGGTTTGAAGATTCTACAAACATAAGCACGCTTAAGAACCTGCTCAGAGAGGTAAACATTCAAACCATAGATTCTAGTGTAACCTCAGATTTTGCGGGTAAAACATTTGTTCTAACAGGAACATTAACCTCAGTTTCTAGAGACGAAGCAAAAGAGAAGATACGAAGACTTGGGGGTAATGTATCAAGTTCTGTTTCTTCAAAGACTGATTATGTAGTAGCGGGCCAAAACCCAGGTAGTAAGTACGACAAAGCAAAAGAGCTTGGCGTGAAGACTCTAAACGAAAAAGAATTTACGCTATTGACGGGACTCTAATTGTTATCCACAGTAGACCACGCAGCAAGAGGAAATAGACCTTATAATATATGTATTACAAGTAAAAATTTAACATATGTCAGCAATGCTTTGGGGTTTAGTGCTTCTTGTCTTGGCGTGGCTAATACAGTTTTTTGCCGCTCTTAAGAACAAAAAGCAAATACAACCATCATTTCTTGTACTTTATTCACTAGGATCACTTCTTCTTGTTGTTGAGGAATTCGCCGCAGGTTTGACAACAGAAGGTCTACTGTATATAGCAGTACTA
Organism: Minisyncoccia bacterium; assembly: GCA_041601015.1. Taxonomy (GTDB): domain Bacteria; phylum Patescibacteriota; class Minisyncoccia; order Phycocordibacterales; family PCTT01; genus 21-14-all-36-13. The sequence continues at coordinate 4,081 of JBFIIZ010000034.1, forward strand.
TTCTTGGTTCTATTGGTATGGTTTAAGAGTAAATAGAGAATTATCGTTTCGATATAAAAAAGACGACCCGTCGCGATTGTGGCGGGTCGTCTTTGCGTGATATTATTGTTTTACATGATTTCAAAGAGGGATATAAGCAGTCTTGCTAAACTTGCTAGAATCGAGATGACAGATGAGGAGGAAAAATCTTTGATGAGCGATGTTGAGAATATTCTAGAGTTTATAAGTCAAATACAAGACGTAGAAACTGTCACCCAAAAAGGTGAGGGAGACTTAGGTGTTAACAAAAACACAATGCGCGAAGATGGTGAGCCTCACAGAGGAGGTGAGTATTCTGAGGATATTTTGAGGGAGGCGCCACAAAAAAAGGACGGATATTTTAAAGTAAAGAAAATAATTTAATGAATATAGATAATTTAACAATCAAATCGGCACATAAGGCTCTGTTAAATGGAGATTTTACTGCGGTGGAATTAACCAAAGCGTATTTAGAACAAGCAAAAAAAGAAAACAAAGACATAAATGCATATTTGGAGATTTATGATGATTGTATTGAGCAAGCCCAAAGAGCAGATCAGATGATTAAAGAAGGCAATGCCACAGAACTTACTGGTATTCCTCTTGCTATTAAAGATAATATTTTAATCAAAGGAAGGGTCGCAACTTCTGCATCTAAAATACTAGAAGGTTATACATCTATGTATGACTCAACAGCAATAGCTAAATTAAAAGAAGCGGGTGCGGTATTTATTGGTAGAACAAATATGGATGAGTTTGCAATGGGGGCCTCAACCGAGAACTCTGCATATGGTGTAACAAAAAACCCACACGACACCACCAGGGTTCCGGGCGGTTCTTCTGGGGGCTCTGCATCTGCTGTTGCTATGAAAGGTGCTCTTGGTGCATTGGGTTCTGATACAGCAGGTTCTATTAGACAACCCGCATCGTTTTGTGGACTTGTGGGACTAAAGCCAACTTATGGCTCTGTTTCAAGGCACGGGCTTATGGCCCTAGGCTCTTCATTGGATGTGATTGGTCCTGTTGCTAATAGTGTGGAAGATGTTCGTATTATTTTTAATACAATAAAAGGCAAAGACAAGCATGATTCTACTTCAGTATCTTCTGATATGTATGAAAAAAGGGAATCTGGTAAAAAACCAATAATAGGGATTCTAGACATTGAAGAACTTGCTGGTGTGGGCGCAAAGATAGATTCATTAGATAACTTTAATGAGTCTGTAGAGAAGCTTAAATCACTTGGATACGAAACAAAAAAGATATCTTTGCCAAATATTAAATATGCCGTACCGACTTACTATGTGATTCTTCCTGCAGAAGCCTCAGCAAACCTTTCTAGGTATGACGGTGTTAGGTTTGGTCTTCATAAAGAGGGTTCTTCTGGGATAGATGATTATTTTAAAACCAAAGGGAGTGGTTTTGGTAAAGAGGTTAGAAGAAGGATAATAATAGGCACATATGTGTTATCTGCTGGATATCATGACGCCTACTACAACAAAGCTATTGCAGTCCGTTCGCTTATTACACAAGAGTTTAAAAACGCATTTAAAGATGTTGATGTAATAGCTACACCAACCACTACCTCACAAGCTTTCCGACTGGGAGAAAAAACCAATGATCCGGTCCAGATGTACTTGGAAGATATTTTCACTGTTCCTGCCAACCATGCTGGTATACCAGCACTAACCGTGCCTTCAAATAGAAAAGAAGACGGAACATATGATGAATTACCCTTTGGGCTGCAGCTACTTGCCCCACACATGGAAGAGGAGATGTTGTTTGCAATAGGTAAAGATTTTTTAGGAGAAAATAATGATTTTGTTTGATTTATTAAACAAGAAGTGTCCGTGTGACACAAACAAAACTGATATAATTTATCTAGTTATAAAAAAAGTTACACATGCAGGATCCTATTAATTTTTTCAACTTAGAATACTTGTTTCAGGTTGTTTATCGACTGATAACCGGTAGGGTAGATTATGAAATAGCCCTACCTTATTGGGAGCTTTTTACTCTTATTTCCTATGTAGTCACTGTTATTTTTATTGTTGGGGCTATTTATGCTTACATAAGATTAGTGCAAATTAGGAGAGAAGAATCAGAAATTCTTGATATTTTAAACGAAGAAGCTCTATCAAAAAAAGCTGAGCCAAAACATGACCGTTGGAATAAGATAGTTAAACACCTTGATTCTATAAATGAAAATGACTGGAAGCTTGCAATAATAGAAGCAGACACTCTTTTGGAAGATATGATGCAAAAAATGGGATATACACAGGACACGCTTGGTGAAAAACTCAAATCAGTAGAGAAAAGCGACTTCACTAACATAGAAAAGGCTTGGGAGGCCCATAAGGTAAGAAACGCTATTGCCCACAGAGGATCAGGCTTTGTGTTGAGCCGTCAGGAGGCACAAAGGGTCATAAATCTATACAAAG
>JBFIIZ010000035.1:0-6445 GCA_041601015.1 Minisyncoccia bacterium
ACCTCCTCCAGATTCTTTTTTATTCATTCTCCATTCTTCGTTGTAGCCCTTACGCCCAGCATGTCCGTGTTTAATCCGTATGAACAAAACATCACCAATCTTTCCCTTCTCTACAATCCTTTTTGCCTCCGCAACACTATCTATAAATCTATAGTTATATCCAATCATAAAAATTGTTTTGTTTTTCTTGGCAAGCGTATTAAGTTCTTTCATTTGTTCTACATTTGTACAACCTGGTTTTTCCACCAATACAGACTTACCAAGACTCAAAGCTTCTTTAGAATATTTATATAAGTATTTGTGTGGAGTAACAACCACAAACGCATCTATCTCATCAAGAGATTTTGGTAATTTACTAGAAAATGAGGTTTTATATTTCTTTGCAACAGAAGATGCGGTTTTCAAATCTTTATCAACCACCAATGATAGGTTTGTCTTTTTGTTTTCATCAATAAAATGAGCCCAGCGCTCTCCCATCCTTCCTGCTCCTATTAAACATATGTTTATCTTATTTCCAGCCATAGCCTCTGTCTTTTGGTTTAATACGCCTAATATTATATATATCAGAATTCATAATCTCATCCTTGTGTTGAGCCATATCTTCCCAGTTATCCCATATTGCACTAAAGTATTTACCAGTTATGCCGTCAGATTCGTCTGAACCCAAAAACACAACGAGTCCGGCTGCTCTGTCGGGAGACACAACATCTTTGTTTTCTTTTATTTGTTTCAAGGATTCTTCGTATTTTTCCTTACCAGCCTTCTCTGGACCAGCTTTTATGATGTCTTTTACAAACCCTGAATTAACAAGGCCTGGAGAAAGAGCATTGATTTCGATATTAAAATCTTTTATTTCTGCAGACGCCGTTTCTACAAACCTCAAGAGGCCGGCCTTAGAGCTCACATATGAAGAGAAGTTTGGCAACGGACCTTCTCCTCCTCCGGCAAAAAGAATTATCTTTCCATTTTTTGATTTTTTAATAAGAGGCAACAATAGATTTACTGTCCAAACCGGACCAAGCAAGTTTACCTCTATTGCACGTGACCACTCCAGCGGATCGCTTTCTTCTAGGCCTGATATTTCTCCATAGATTCCTGCAGCAACAACAAGTACGTCAATGTGATTATGTGTTTTGGAAATATTATCTCTTAGTCTTTTTATGTCCTCTACGGAGGCAATGTCGCCAGTCTCTCTCTGCACTACTGAGTCACTGTATTTAACCTCAATCTCTTTAAGTTTATCCTCAGATCTACCAACCACAATCAAACGAGCTCCCTCTTCGGAGTATTTCTTTACAACCGACTCCCCTATAACTCCAGTTGCTCCTATTATGACTACGATTTTGTCTTTTAATTTCATAATTAATATCCTAAGCCCTTATATAAATAACCAAGTTTCCCAAATTCTAATTTTTTGTGCTTAAGGAAATTTCTAGTATCAAAAAATAAGTACGGTGATTTCATATTTTTCTTTAATTTATTTAGATTCAGATTCTCAAACTCTGACCAAGATGTGACTAGAATAATACCATGACAATCTTTGGCCATTTGATATATACTTTTTTCGCCTCTTTTGCCTAAAACTGAAATTAATTCTTTTTGATTAACCCCTGGGTCATATACCTTTATTTTTGCGCCTTCTTTTTTCAACCTAAGAGCAACCTCAAGAGCAAGGGACCTGCGAACTGTTGAGGTTCCAGGTTTGTATGTAACACCCAATATACCAATAGTCGCCTTATTAATAGGTTTATTTAGGGCTTTCTTAAAACCTTTTATTATTTTTTTTCTACGATTCTCGTTGGTTTCTATAACAGCTTCTATAACAGGAAGTTTTTCTTTGGATAAGGAAACTAAAGTTTTTAAGTCTCTCATTAGTGTTCCGCCCGAAAAACCAAGGCTCGTATCAAGATACGCCTTTTCACCTATCCTAGAATCCGCTTTTAAAGCAGTCATTACCTCTTTAATGTCAGCTCCGTTTGATTCACAGAGGTCAGATATGTTGTATGTAAACGACAAAGAGGTGGCAAGAAATGCATTGAGTGCATGTTTGGACATTTCTGCTGAATTTGTTCCCATATATATTTTTTTTGTTTTTATTTTTTTTATTAGGGACGCAAATTTTCTTCGAGCTTTGTCTGTATCTGTTCCAACCACAAGTCTATCTGGCTTAAGGAAACAATCCATTGCCTTTGATAACTGTAGGTTTTCTGGAAAATAAACATAATCCGTGTTTATTATATTTGCTAATTTCTTTGTGGTTCCTACAGGGACCTGGCTCATGACAACTAAAAGTTGTTTTTCATTAACATATTCCTTAACCTCATTCATTGCTTTGTAAAGGACCGAAGTATCAGACTCATCCATCTCTGTAACAGGAGTATCATATGTGAGAAAAATATATTCACAAAAAGATACTTGTGAGAAATCTGTTGTAAAACTGATTTTTTTCTTATGCTTTTTTATAGCCTCCTTAACACCTTTTTCTGAGACAGGGATTATGCCTTTCTTATAATTATTTATAAGACCAGCGTCATAATCTATGCCAACAACCTCATGACCCATTGAAGAAAGAGAGGCTAGCACCGTCTCTCCAAGATGCCATAGACCAACAACAGCTATCTTCCCTTTTGAAATCATATTAAATTCGTGTCTCTATTACGATTAAGTAACACCTGCGTTCCTCCTCCGTCTATTCTGTATTTTATCTCTTTCATCTTATATTTTTTGAACACCTTTCTTACATTGTTTTGCTTGCCATCCTTACAATAAACAAGGAAGAAACCTCCGCCCCCTGCACCCAATATTTTCCCGCCCATTGCCCCAGCTTTTTTTGCATCCTTGTAGAGCGAGTCAAAGACTGGATTACTCATTTTATTACTCATTTTCTTTTTTAGTTCCCAGTGCTTATCAAGTAGTTCCCCAAACTTATCTAGTTTTCCTTTTTCAAAAGCCTGTAATATCTTCTTACCTAAGTCTTTGGTTTTATGCTTCAACTCAACGGCAGATTTTTTATTCTTTCTAACATCATTTTGTTGCTCTGTGAGTATGTCCACACTAGACCGTCTTACACCTGTGTAGAAAATTAGTGTTCTTTTCTCAAAATCTCTTTTTGTTTCTTTTGATATTTTAGGATCAATAACAGTAACAGAGCCGTTTTTTGCAATATCTAAAACCGTAAAGTTGCCAAACGCAGCAACATAAAAGTCCTGCACTCCATCTGGTAAACCAAGCTTGTTTGATGCTATATCAAAAGCTTCTTCTGCTAACTGCCTTCTTGAAACATTCTCTCCCTTAGATATGCGAAGTGCATTCAAAAGCCCTACCATATAACTCCCAGAGCTACCCAGCCCAGTTCCTTCTGGTATATCTGCCATAGATGTAATCTCTATGCCTTTAGTTAGGCCTGTTTCCTCAAGAGCTTGCCCCACCATTAAATGATTTAGTTTACTGGTTCTGTCCACTTCCTCACTTTGGCTGTACTTGACCCTTATAAGATTATCTATTGGGGGTTTGTTTACACTTATATACATATACAGATTTATCGTTACAGCAAATATAAAACCTCCGTGTTTTTTATAGTAAGCAGGTAAGTCTGTTGACCCGCCTCCTAAAGTTATTCTAAATGGTGTTCTTGTGATAATCATATTTTTTCTTTTAATATTTTTTCTACTCGCGCTATATCTTCAGGTCTAGACACTCCACCCAAGGACTGTACAGATTTTACTGCTTTTACACTATGGTTTTTTGTATATTCTTTGATTATATCTGTAAGGTAAAATTCTTCTTCTGATTCATTGTCCGGATAATAAGAAAAAATTTTATCAGACAATACCATCACCCCACCAACAATAAGATTACCTTCTGGGTTAGAAGGTTTCTCTACTATATCTAAAACAATATCATCATCCCCAACATTTAACACTCCGTGATTCCAAGGGTCTTCAGCCTCCCAACACAAAATACTGTGTTCATTCTGTACACAAGCTTTTATGTCACTTTCGTGAGGAAGCTCGTCCCCATATATAACCATTAGTTTTTCTCCCTCAGGAATGTGTTTTTTTGTATTTAAAAAACTATATGCAGTGCCCTCTGATGAGCCATCCACATAAACCACAGGAAATCCATAAAAATTATCTCCCAAAAATGATTTGATTTGCTCACCTAGATACTTTGTAACAACAATAACCTCTGTAACATCTTTTGGTAAAGCTTTAAAAATATGCTCTATTATAGGCTTCCCTAAAACCTCAATCATGGGCTTTGGTTTTGTCTTTGTAAGCGGTCGCATCCTTGTACCCTCACCAGCTGCTAAAATAACCACTTTCATATTATCTTTCTATTTCTTCTTTAATAATATAGGGGGTTTTTTTCCCGCTTTCAAAATATACTCTAAGCATTAACTCGGCAAGAAAACCAAGCATAAAAAGCAGTAGGCCTGTTAGAAACAAAAATATCGCAAATATAGGCAAAGGTGTTTGTCCAAAGTTTCTTATTCCCCCAAGTTTTAGATAAACAGAGATACCAGCAACCACTATTCCCAAGAAGGCTGAAACACTTCCAAATCCTCCAAAAAACAAAAGTGGTCTACCTGTCATTGTTACCAAAAATTTTATAGTCAATAGATCAAAAATATCTTTAACTGCTTTTAGAAAATGGTGCTTAGATGTGCCAAACTTTCTAGGATGATGCATTACCTTCACTTCAGCAACCTTAGCGCCAAGTCCGTGCAAATATGCCGGTAAAAATACATGCATCTCTCCATATAAATTTACGTGTTTTACAAACTTACTCTTATAAGCATTTAGTGCACAAGCGCTATCATGCAAATACAAACCAGTCACCTTAGCCGTTAGCCAGTTGGCTAGTCTTGATAATATCTTTCTGTTCAATGGGTCTTTTCTACTTTCCCTCCATCCAGAGACTACGTCATAGCCTTCTTCCATTTTTGAGAGAAGTTTTGGTATATCTTCTGGGTCATTCTGAAGATCGGCATCCATAGTAATAATAATCTCTCCACGTGCAGCATGAATACCAGCATCAAGCGCAGAGGTTTGACCAAAATCCATAGATAATATAAGTATTCTAATTGGAGACAGTTTTTTTAGCTCTTCTACTGTATTGTCCGTTGAGCCGTCATCAACAAAAATTATCTCGTAATCTTTACCGAGACTGTTCATAACCTTGGTGATTTTGCCGTGCAAAATACCAACATTATCCTCTTCATTATATGCGGGGACCACTATTGAAATCATAATTTATAGCCCGATAATAGCACGAGATAGAGCATTTCCAAGTAAAAATTTACTTTTCCTCGTGATATTCCCCTTCGGTGTTTATTTCCCAAATTTCGCTTTTGTCTGTAATTCCATTGACAATGTGTTCCACCGCAGTCATCGCCGTTAGCATTGAGTGATCTTGATTGTTGTACCTATGCATTCCATTTCTTCCAATAAGAAACAAGTTGCTTATATTATCTGTATATTTGCGTATTACACCAAACCTACTATAAGACCCAAAGTACGCTGGATATGTTTTCTCCATACGAATCACAACACTATCTCTTAAATCTTTTTTATTTATAAGCCCTATAGACTCAAGTTCTTCAATTGCAAAAAGAGACATTTCCTCATCACTCATTTTCCAAATATCATCCTCCTTATTACAAAAATATTCAAGACCAAGCCAAACAGTCTCTTTGTCTTTTACCATATACGGACTCCAGTTGTTAAAAATTTGCAATCTACCGACTTGAACATCGGGCTCCTGAATATATATCCAGTTGTCTGGTATCAAATCATCTTTTACTTCTGGACGACCCTCGTTGCTCTTTATAGCGAGTTTGTCTAGAAGCAGTCCAACGGTCATAAAATCTCGATATATAAGACCCTCAGAAACCTCCTTAACTTCGCTCGGTACATCATTACCAATAGCACGTATCAAATGCTTTACTGCCATCGTAGAGATTACATAATCCGCCTCTATGGTTTTTATTTTATTCTCATTGATGTCTTTTACGTCCACAGACACAATCCTATCTCCATCTTTGTTAATTCCCACAACTACGTGATTCATAAAAATTTCACCACCCTTCGATTTAACGATATCAGCCACCTCTTCCCACAACTGACCGGGTCCATGTTTTGGATACAAAAACTGATTAATAAGAGAGGTTTCAGTGTTTTTTTGTTCTACTGTATTATCTTTTTTTACCAAAGACCGAGCTGCATGATAAATGGCTTTTTTTATAGAAAGTCCTTTTATTCTTTGAGCGCCCCACTCAGCTGTTATCTCGGAACAAGGAACCCCCCACACTTTTTCTGTATAATCCTTAAAAAAGATGCTGTACAGCTCTTTTCCAAACCTGTTTATAATATAGTCCTCCAGAGTCTTCTCGGGTTTTCTTGGAAAAACCCTCGCTTTAATATAACTAAATCCTATTTTAGTA
>JBFIIZ010000036.1:0-6353 GCA_041601015.1 Minisyncoccia bacterium
TATATTTTTAGTAAAGCCCCTGAGTTTTCTGGAAATCTTTTTTTCAAATATTTTGGCGGTGAGGTTGCACAGAAAATTATTGGTATAAATTATTTAGAACCAAAAAGATTTAGAGAAATAACCTTCTTTATAAGGTCCCTAAAAGATATTTCACTACATCCAGTTTCTTATGAGTGGAGCGCCGATGGTGATAGTATTGTTTTAGTGGAACCAAGGGGAAATACAAAAATTAATTCCATTATATTGTTTAACAACAACGACGACCTTGGTTTGATTTTTGAAAACCTAGGTCTTGTACTTGAAGAACCGACTTTTAGAGGAGACGAGGACGTAGTTTTGGAATATATTGATTTAAGGTTTGGAAATAAGGTTTATTTCAAGTAATATTCCTCAACAATGAGTAATTTCTGGAAAGAATTAAAAAAACCATTTTTTGTATTGGCACCGATGGCGGACGTCACTGACGCGGCTTTTCGTCGTATGTTTGCTAAGTATGGAAAACAGAATGGTAAAGCAGGGGGAGGGCCCGATGTGATATATACAGAATTTGTATCAGCAGACGGTTTATTTTTGGGTGGTGGTCATGTGTTAGAGAAAGATTTGATTTATACAGAAGAAGAAAGGCCTATAGTGGCACAATTTTTCTCAAAAGATATTGACCTCATGAAACGAGCTGCCGAACTAGCCGTAGAAATGGGATTTGATGGTGTAGATATAAATATGGGATGTCCTGCGCGTGTTATATGTAATCAAGGTGCCGGCTCTGCGATGATAAAAGATCCAGAGGGTGCTAAAGAAATAATCAAAGCTACAAAAGAAGGAGTGAAGGGTAAAACTCCTGTTTCGGTAAAAACTAGAATTGGATATAACAAAAACGAAATAGAAACTTGGGTTCCGGCACTTTTAGAAGAAGATATAGATGTTTTAATTTTGCACGCTCGTACACGAAAGGAAATGTCTAAGGTGCCAGCAGACTGGAGTGCTGTTAAGAGGGCTGTTGAGATAAGAGATAAGATGGGTAAAGACACTCTTATTGTTGGTAATGGTGATGTAGATAGTATAGAAGAAGCCAGGGCGAGAGTAGAAGAGACTGGGTGTGATGGTGTAATGATAGGGCGAGGTGCTTATGGAAACCCATGGTTTTTTACAGACCACAAACCAACAAAGGAAGAGAAGTTATCAGTTATGCTTGAGCACGCGAGATTGTTTGAAGAATTACTAGGGGATACAAAACCATTTGCTGTGATGAAGAAGCACTTCAAAGCTTATGTGTCAGGTTGGGACGGCGCAAAAGAACTTCGTATGAGTCTAATGGAAACAAATAATTCAGATGAAGTTGCTCAAATATTAAAAAATTGTAATATTTTGCTTGATTAGCACATTGCAAAAACAAACTACATAGGACATGCCAAAGATTCTCGAGGAACATGAATTGTTTTCTATTGGTGAGATAGTTTGGTTCATTAGAGACAGAAGAGATACTCGTTATAGAGAGTTTCTGGAAAGCCAAATTGAAAAGTACGGCGAAAGGGTGAGGGTGTTTGCTGTCGTTGATAGTAGTCACGTCTACAAAGAAGACGACCATCCACAGCTTCTGGTGCTGGAAACACTTAATGGAAGGTTGATTTGTGATGAACACAGAAATAAACCCGCTCATTTCAGTGGAATGTACTTTTCCCACGAGATGGTTGAAATAACCTAAACAAGAAAGCCGATTTGGTCAATATGACAAGGTCGGCTTTTCTATATATACTAACCACGATGAGTCATACCGCATTATATAGGAAATATAGACCAGAGAGTTTTAATGATGTTCTAGGACAGGGCTCTGTTGTTGATGTTTTATCGACTTCTATAAAAGATAACGCTATTTCGCACGCATATTTGTTTTCGGGGTCTCGTGGCACAGGTAAAACTTCTGTTGCTCGTATACTAGCTTCTGAGATTGGTACAAGTGTAAATGACTTGTACGAAATAGACGCTGCTTCAAATAGGGGAATTGATGATGTAAGAGCACTTCGAGAAGCGGTACAGGCACTACCATACGAATCTAAGTACAAGGTTTACATAATAGACGAGGTACACATGCTTACTAAAGAAGCATTTAATGCACTCCTAAAGACGCTTGAAGAACCACCTGAACATGTGATATTTGTTCTTGCTACAACCGAAATACATAAACTCCCAGATACTGTTGTCTCTAGGTGCGAGGTTCACAATTTCAAAAGACCAACAAATCAAATACTAAAAGACCATATATCTAATATTGCAAAACAAGAAGGGTATAAGATTGAACCAGCCGCGTCTGAACTAGTGTCTCTTTTGGGTGATGGTTCTTTCAGGGACTCACTTGGTGTGCTTCAAAAAGTTGTTGGCTCAAAAAAAGACAAAGACATAAGCGTGACAGATGTAGAGAATGCAACAGGGGCGCCAAAGAGCGCTGTTGTTCAGGACTTAATCTCTTCTATAAGTAGTAAAAATCTAGAAAAAGCACTAACGTCTCTAAATCAGGTATCAGAAAGTGGTACTGATATTAAGGTATTTACTCTACTATTGCTTCAATACATCAGGAATATTCTTTTAGTCAAATATGCGCCTACACTTAAAGATGAAATAAAAGAAGATGTGGGTGAAGATATATTTAAATTTATAATATCTGTGGCTAACAACAAAGAGGCTTATATTAACTCTGAAGTTTTAAGAGAACTTCTTGCTTCATCATTTGATATAGGAAATTCAGCAATACCAACTCTTCCAATAGAGCTTGCGTTGATAAAGGTTTTGGGAGAGGATAGCTAATATTTAATAATATTGCCGGATAGTGAAATGGTATCACGATTGGTTCTGGTCCAATTATTCTTGGTTCGAGTCCAAGTCCGGCAGCACTAATTATTAATTAATAAAAAATATATGAAAAATATTATTATTACCATCGTTTTAATCGCTATTGTTGGATTGGTTGGTTACTTCTTTCTTGGTGGAGAGGAGGACATGGTTATTGAAGATGAACCGCTAATAGAAGAAGAAATAAACACGGAAGAAGTTTCTGAGAACACTGAAGCTGGAATATATGAAGACTATGCTCCAGAAAAGTTAGCATTTGCTGACACTGGTAGTGTTGTTTTATTTTTTCACGCAACATGGTGTCCTAGCTGTAGAGTTCTTGAAAAAGATATAGATAAAAATTCTAGTGAAATTCCTGTAGACGTTGCGGTCCTAAAACTGGATTATGACGAAGAAACAGAACTAAAAAAGAAATACGGTGTTACTACTCAACACACATTGGTTCAAGTTGACAGCGAAGGAAAATTGATCCAGAAGTGGTCTGGAGGTTCTAGTCTTGAGAGTGTATTGAAAAACCTGTAGTACAATCTAGTAGATGGCATTTTTTGTATTATCAATTTTTGCCGGAGTCCTTACGATATTGGCTCCGTGTATTCTTCCTTTACTTCCAGTAATACTGGGTACTGCTGATGGTGGTTCAAAGAAAAAAATTTCCAAAAGATCGGTTACTGTAATACTAACTCTTGCTGTATCTGTTTTCGTATTTACTCTCTTATTGAGAGCAACCACGGCTTTTATCTCAATTCCACAATCAACCTGGAACCTTATTTCCGGGATTGTAATTGTACTTTTGGGAATTGCGGTTCTTTTTCCGACTCTCTGGAACAAACTTTTTGGTGTTAAGCGTCTTTACGAGGCTTCTAATAAAGCTTTGGGGGCGGGCTATCAAAAAAACAGTTTTTGGGGGGATGTTGCGATGGGTCTGGCTTTAGGTCCTGTTTTTACAACTTGTAGTCCAACTTATCTATTTATATTAGCAACTGTTTTACCAGCTCAATTCGGGATTGGATTTTTGTACCTAATTGGCTTTGTTATAGGGATGACGTTCTCACTATTTTTAATCGCATATATTGGACAGAAGGTCATTAATAAAATAAGTGTAAAACAGTCAACAACAGAAAAAATAAAGAAGATATTCGGTATATTGTTTATCTTGGTTGGTGTGATTATTATGACTGGCTATGACAAGAAAATATCAACACTTATACTAGATAGTGGTTATAGCGCCACAATAAACTTAGAAGAGAGATTAATAGAGTCTACACAAAAAAACATGAACGAAGAACAGAAAAAACAATCATCTGTAGAGATACCTAATTTTTTAAGAAATAATTTTCCCAACACTGATTGGAGTATGGCGGACGAATCAGTCTCAAATATTTTAAGCGGAGGCCCAGGGAAAGATGGTATACCAGCGCTAACTAATCCTAAGTTTATCCCAATATCAGGGTGGGACAGACCAGACGACGTTCAGACCATAGTAGTCTCTGATGATTCTGTAGTTAAGGCTTATCCGTATAATATTTTAATTTGGCACGAAATAGTAAATGATACTGTTGGTGGAAAAGAGATTGCGGTAACTTTTTGTCCACTTTGTGGTAGTGCAATTGTTTTTGATAGAAATTTTGAAGGAGAAAAATTAGAATTTGGAGTAAGTGGCGGCCTTCTTGAAAGTAATATGGTTATGTATGATCGAAACACTGAAAGTTTATGGCAACAAAGCACAGGCGAAGGTCTTGCTGGTGTGAATTTTGGTAAAAAACTTAATCTTGTTGAATTTCAACTAATGAATGTTGGAGAATTAAAGAAAAAATATCCAAGCGCTCAGATACTATCTGAAGACACAGGTCATTCTCGGACCTATGGCCGTAACCCATATTCAGGCTATGAAGAAAGCGAAAGTTTTTATTTTTCTCCCTCTATTACTGACACAAGATATCCGTCAAAAGATATATTTGTTATATATCGTGTTGGAGAGAGTACGGTTGCAACACCATGGTCTGTGATAAAGAACGGGGACACACATGAGACGACAATAAACTCTACAGTAATTATTTTACAAAAAGAAGGCGGAGAATTAACTGTGACCGTGGATGGTAATAAAATTCCTTTCTATTTTGAAATGTGGTTTAGTTGGGCTGTTCAAAATCAAGATGAAGGTGTGGTATACGACCCAAGCAAGAATTAAAAGAATAATTAATACTATGAAAAACATATTAATTTCAGTATTTTTAATAGCCCTTGTTTTTATTGCGGGCTACTTTCTTATTAATCGAGATGTAAATTTTCCAGAATCAGAAACTTTTGATCTTGTTGGGGTTTGGCAGAGCGATGATGACGAATTGTTTAGCAGGGAGTTTATGTCTAATGGAACTGTGATTGATAGATATATCACAGAAACCCTCGTGGAGACTGTCGGTACGTGGGTGTATTTAAACAAAGAAGAAATCAAAGAAGCGAATTTACCAGAAACAGGGAACATTGATGTTATAAAAATAGAGTTTGAAGATATGTCAGAACCATTCTTTTTCTCTGTGGTGCCACAAGAGAACGGAGAACTTTCAATGGCATATTTAAACGGTAATGGAATTCTTAATTTTAAAAGAGGAAGTGTGACCCCAGCACCACGACTAGAAATACAGGTTACATCGCCGGAAGATGGTGGACTTATAGAGTCACCTCTAAAGCTTTCGGGAGAAGCTCGGGGGACATGGTTTTTTGAAGGAGATTTTCCTGTAGTTCTTACTGACTGGGATGGCAAAATTATCGCAGAGGGATATGTAACAGCAAAGGGTGATTGGATGACAAAAGATTATGTCGCATTTGAAGGTGAATTAGAGTTTGAAACTCCTGAATATGGAGATACTGGCACGCTGATTTTCCAAAAAGATAATCCGTCTGACTTACCAGAGCATGATGCGGCGTTTGATATGCCGGTGCGGTTTAGATAAGTTCAACAATTGACAGTTTCAAATACAGTGGTATTGTATTATTGTTCTAAGTAGTACTTTTTAACTACCCGGTAAAAACGACTGAAACAAATGAAAACGATTAAAAACATCGTGGTTACAGTGGCTCTACTTGTCACATGTGTCCCCGCGATGGCACAAGAGACGGTATCTTGCGTCCCAGGAACGGAAGGTAAATACGCCGTCTGTGGTACGGACATGCATCTCTCGGGAGAACTGGAAAAGTATTGGGTTATCACAAATAATGATGCCCTCGGTAAGATTAAGGTACAACTGTCATTGTTTGGGTATTTCATGAATGAGACCGAGACGTTGGCAAACGGTATTGTTGTAACAACCTTTCGAGGACCACTTGATTTGTGGATTACATCTGAATACCGTAATGGGTCTTTGGTATCACAACAAATCAACTATAAAGAAAGGGCTAATAGTTGTGGTATAACCTAGTATAGAAAGTTCTCACCAACTCGACACCGCCTGAGGGTCTTTTGACTCTCGGGCGGTACTTAATTTAAAAAACATTAAAATTCAAAAATATAA
>JBFIIZ010000037.1:0-6332 GCA_041601015.1 Minisyncoccia bacterium
GCGTGGTTATATATTCCAGCATCTGTTTCTCTTGATATTGTTGATCCAACCGCATTTACTATTCCTAGTGTTAAAAGCCCATCTTCTTTAACTTTTTTTATTGCAGCTAAGGTGTCTGCAGTTTCTCCTGATTGTGAAATTGCGATAACAACACTACCTTCTTCTACTGGACTGTTTTTATATCTAAATTCTGATGCAAAATGTACTTCAGTTGGTATAGATGCAATTTCTTCAATTAAGTATTCACCAACTAAACCGGCATAATAAGATGTGCCACAACCTAGTATGATTATGCGCTTTGCTTTCAATACCTGATTTCTAACGGACTCTATTCCCCCGAGCTTTATTTTTTCTTCGTGTGGAATCAGACGACCTCTGAGTGTGTTTATTACAACCTCTCTTCCTTCGTGTATTTCCTTTAACATAAAATGAGGAAAACTACCTTTTCTTATCTCTTCTACATCAAGCTCTATTTTCACTATGTCATGAGATACAGGTGTATTTTCAAAATCAGAAACTGAAACCGAAGATTTTGTTATTTCTGCGATCTCTTCATCTTTTAAAAATATAATATTTTTTGTATAACGCGCTATTGCTGCTGGGTCTGATGATATGAAATATTCATTTTTTCCAACACCTATTGTTAATGGACTAGACATTCTGACTGTATATATATTTTCTGGATTATTTTTATCAATTATTACTAAAGCATAGGCTCCCTCTAAAAGCCTCACGGTTTCTGATATTGCTGTTTTAATGTCTGTTTTTTTAGCAAAATCTTCTATCATGTGCGCGACAACTTCTGTGTCTGTCTCTGATTTGAATGTGTGGCCTCTTTTTTCCAAAATTTCTCTTAGTTCTTTGTGGTTTTCAATTATTCCATTATGAACAACTGCTATTTGTTTATTACAACTGACATGTGGGTGGGCGTTTGTTTTATTTGGTGATCCGTGTGTTGCCCACCGTGTATGACCAATAGCAACAAGCGATTTATGCATCTCTTTTTCTTTTTTCAATATAGACACTAGATCACCAATACCTCCTGAGGTTTTTCTTACTAAAAGTTTTTTGTTTTTTGTGATTACGGCTATTCCAGCTGAATCATAACCTCTATATTCAAGAGACCTAAGGCCGTTTGTGACGACTTTTATAGAGTCTTTGTTTCCTATGTATCCAATTATTCCACACATTTTTTTGTGCCGCGGGAGAGAATCGAACTCTCACTCCGTAAGGAACACGATTTTGAGTCGTGCGCGTCTACCAATTCCGCCACCGCGGCATACGGTGCAATATCCATATCCTACGCATATTTAGTCCTAAAATCAATTGTGCTACAATTATTGTCGTAAGAGATTTATATATGACCGGTTTTCATAATGATGCAATTTTTTGGATTGAGGTAGAAAAAATTAAACCCAACCCATATCAACCAAGAAAAGAATTTAATGAAGCAAGACTTAATGACCTTGCAGAATCTATAAGACAGTATGGGGTTCTTCAACCTTTGGTTGTAACCCGTAATGAAAAGATAAAAGAAGACGGAGGTATTGCTGTTGAGTATGAGCTTATAGCAGGGGAGCGTAGACACAGAGCTTCTCAAATTGCAGGGCTTTCTTCGGTTCCGGTGCTTATACGAAGCGGACACCAAGATGCTAGAGAAAAACTTGAACTTGCAATTATAGAAAATCTACAAAGAGAAGATCTTAACCCTATAGATAGAGCAAGGGCGTTCAATCAATTGGTAGAAGAGTTTAGTTTTAAGCACGCTCAAATTGCTCAAAAAGTGGGTAAAAGCCGTGAATACGTATCCAATACCATTAGACTTCTTGCTATGCCCGAGGACATGCAAAATGCGATTGTTGCGGGAAAGATAAAAGAAGGTCACTCAAGACCAATTCTTATGTTGACAGATAGACCGGAGCAACAAAAAACTCTTTTCAAAGAGATGTTGTATAAGAAATTGACAGTAAGGCAGTCTGAAGAAATAGCTCGTCGTATCGCATACGACAGAGTTAGAAAGAAAGAGAGAGTTGTTGATCCAGAGATAATGGAAATGGAAGGTAAGCTCGCCGAGTCTCTTGGTACAAGAGTTCGTATTGAACAAAGTGAAGTTGGTGGTAGGGTTGTTATTGACTTCTTTTCTCCAAAAGATCTAGAGACTATTTTGTCTCTTGTAAATTCTCAAGAAACAAAACCTGTTGACGCTATGTTAGACCAGCACATTGAAGACACTGGGGCAGTAATGGAAGATCAGTATGTTATTGAACCAAGACTTTTCTATATATCGGACATGAAATCAATTCTTCCAATGGAAGAACCAATTATGCCCGCAACTGAAACTCCCCAAGAGAAGGAAGAAGACTCTGGTGATGATATATATTCTATAAGTAATTTTTCTCTCTAGTATCTCTATTAGCTTTTTCGTTTTTTCTGAAGAGAGCTTTTTATACGTCTTTTTGCAAGTGTAGTATTTGCATAATCAAGCCATTTCCTAGTGGGTTGGCTTTTTTCCTTGGTTTGGATTTCTACTATATCTCCATTTTCGAGCTTTGTATCTAAAGAAACCATTTTTTGATTTACTATAGCTCCAGCAATATGGTCCCCAACATCTGTGTGTATATGGTATGCAAAGTCTACGGGCGTTGCTCCATAAGGTAGGTCGATAACGTCTCCATTTGGAGTAAACGCAAATATTCTATCGGTAAAGAAGTCTGTTTTTAGGTTTTCTAAAAATTCTTGAGGTTCTTTAACCTTTTCTTGTGAGTCAGCAAGTTCCTGAACCCAAACTGGTGGATCTTTTACCTCACCTGATTCGGTCATTTCAGGTGGGCTGTTGAACAATTGTTTAACCCACGCAATATCTATTATCGGTTTTTCTCCAGTTTTTTTATACCCCACATGTGAAGCTACTCCATATTCCGCTTCCTCATGCATTTTCTCTGTTCTGATTTGTATCTCTGCTATGTCACCCTCACCGGTGAATATTGTTGTATGAATACTTTGATAACCATTAGGTTTTGGAAATGCAATATAGTCTTTAATTCTTCCAGGGAGAGGTCTCCATACACCATGAACTACACCAAGGACCCTATAACAATCGCTCACGGTGGGTACGATGACCCTAAGTGCTGATATGTCGTATACTCTGTCTATATCAAAATCCTTTCTTTTTAGTTTTCCGTAAATGCTATATAAGTGCTTGAGTCTATAGTCAGTCTTTACATCGTAAATTTTTTCTTTTTTAAGCTCTTTAGAAAGTATCTTGTATAACTTAGTCAGTTTTTCAGTCTTTTCCTTTCTTTTTGGTTCAGCAAGTTTTTTTACTTTCTCGTACTCTTCTGGGTGTATATATGGAAAGGCCATATCTTGAAGTTCGCCCATTATTTTTCCCATACCTAGCCTGTGTGCAATTGGTGCATAGACCTCCATTGTTTCAAGGGCGATTCTTTTTTGTTTTTCTTTGGGAACATATTTTAGTGTTCGCATATTGTGGTGCCTGTCAGCAAGTTTGATTATCAGCACTCTTATGTCGCTTGAGGTTGCTATAAAGAGTTTTCTAAGACTTTCAACGTGTCTTTGTACTCCGTGATATCTGATTTTCCCAAGTTTGGTTACGCCTTCAACCATGTGTAAAACCTCTTCACCAAAAGCAAATTGTATTGTTTCTTTTTTTACACCAGCATCTTCTATTGTGTCGTGTAGTAGGCCAGCAACAACAACATTTGGCGACATACCGAGCTCAGCCAACACAAGAGCTGTTTCAAAAACATGATTAAAGTAAGGTTCGCCTGAGTATCTCTCAACCCCACTGTGTGCCGTTTTTGCGAAGCTATATGCCTGTGTAATAAGCGCCAAATCTTTCTTACTGATTGGTTCAAGTTTTTTTGTAAGCTGGTTTACTGACGACATATATTATATTTTATATTATTTCTTTTTTGCTTTCTTTCTAGTCTTTTTTGGTTCAGCAAATATTTCGAGAGCCCTTTCTAATGTAATCTCGTAAACGTCATCGGTTTTTAAGGAGCGATAATCTGGTTTTGGTTCTGTGTCGTGTGCAATATATGGACCAAATCTTCCTATGCTTGCAGAAATATTTTTTCCTGTTTCGGGGTGTACACCTAAGACTCTGGGAATAGAAAGGTATTTTAGGGCATCTTCTATTGTTATATCAGAAAGGTCTTTATCTTTAGGAACACTTGCTCGCTTCGGTTTTTGTTTTGTTTTTTTCTTGTCTTTTGATATTTGTCCAACTTGCACATATGGACCAAATCTTCCTGTGAGTAGATAAATATCCTCCCCTGTTTCTGGGTACTTACCGATAGGCTCATCTGCCTTGATTTCATGACCTTCTGCCGTTCTTGCACCATCACACTCTGGGAAATCATCACAACTCATAAACTTACCCCCTCTACCAAGCTTAAGATGCATACTCTTTTCACACTTTGGGCATTTATATTTAGCGTCTACCTTTCCTAGGTTTGTAATTTTTGGTATATCAGCCTTTGATTCTATTTGTTCAAGGAATGGTGTGTAGAAATCTTTTAGTGTTTTTTTGTATTGTCTTTTACCTTCTGCTATGTCATCAAGCTCATCTTCCATCTCTGCTGTGAACGTATCACTTATGTAATTTTTGAAATGTTCTTCCAAAAAGCTACTCACAACATCACCAGTATCAGTAGGGAAAAGAGTTTTTCCTTCTTTTGTTACATAACCTCTGGCTTCTAGAGTTCTCATGATACTTGCGTATGTACTCGGTCTACCAATACCTCTTTTTTCTAGCTCTTTAACAAGACCCGCTTCGGTATATCTGTTTGGCGGTTGAGTTTGTTTATCCTCAACGTGCATTTTTTTCATGTTTACTTTTTCTCCCTTATTAATTTTTGGTAGCTCAACATCTTCACCTTTCGCTTCTGTGTCCACCTTTAGCCACCCATCAAACAGTGTTCTTGAGCCATTTACATAAAAATCAGGAATATCTCCAGAGCCAATTCTTACATTAATCTTTGTTCTTAAAATTTCGGCAGGCTTCATTTGTGATGTTACAGTTCTGATCCATATTAAACGATAGAGAGCTTTTTGGTCATCTGTGGTTCCCGCTGTTAGTTTTGATATTTTTGTAGGTCTTATAGCTTCATGTGCCTCTTGTGCATTTTTGCTTTTTGTTTTGTATTGAGTAGGGTTTGAATATTCTTTGCCATATTTGTCTAAAACAAACTCATTGATGGACTTGTTGGCGCTGTCCGACATTCCAATACTATCTGTTCTCATATATGTAATATGCCCCGCCTCATAAAGTTTTTGTGCGGCGCTCATTGTACGAGAAGGTGAAAAACCAAGTCTCGTACTTGCGGTTTGTTGTATGGTAGAAGTCTTGAAAGGGGCGTAGGGCTTTCTTTGAGCTTTTGTTTCTTTTATTTCTTCTACTACCCAGTCTTCTTTTTCTCCGGTGCTTAATATTTTATCTACAAGGTCTTTGTTGCGTGGTTCATCTTGACACGTTAAAAGAAAGACATCATTTTTTGTTTTTGTACTTTCTACGTCTGCAGTAATAACCCAATAATCTTCTGATATAAATTTTCGTATTTCTCGCTCTTTTTCCATTATGATTCTAAGAGCAGGGGACTGCACTCTTCCAGCAGAAAGACCGTACCTTACTTTTTTCCATATAAGACCAGAAAGATCATACCCAACAAGTCTATCAAGAACACGTCTAGCTTCTTGTGCGCTTTTTAGG
Organism: Minisyncoccia bacterium; assembly: GCA_041601015.1. GTDB lineage: Bacteria > Patescibacteriota > Minisyncoccia > Phycocordibacterales > PCTT01 > 21-14-all-36-13. The sequence goes on from JBFIIZ010000037.1 coordinate 5,735, forward strand.
TTCATATCTATTTCGCGAGGGTGTTCTATTGCATTGTTTACCGCTGTTTTTGTAATTTCGTTGAAGGTAATTCTTTTAACCCTTGGGTCATCTTTGAGTTTTAGTGCTTCTACTAGGTGCCAAGCTATAGCCTCACCCTCTCGGTCGGGGTCTGAGGCGAGCACTATCTCATCAGCCTCTTTAGAGAGTTTCCTTAACTCTTTTATAACTTTTTCTTTCCCGACACTAATCTCATATTTGGGCACAAACCCCTTTTTTATATCTATAGCGTTCTTGCTACTTTTTGGCAAATCACGAACATGTCCCACACTAGCTTTCACCGTGTATTTGTCGTCAAGATATTTAGAGATTGTCTTCGCTTTTGCTGGCGATTCAACTATAAGTAATTTCATAAAAATTTATTATTGAAATATAACACTACTATAGCGCATTGACTAATGCAAATATGTATATTATCGTGATATTTAGATAAGTCTGGGGGTGGCACTTATAAATCTCCCATAGGAAGTTGCTCATTGTATAGAATTTCGTAGGAGGCTAAAGTAGCTTTTCTACGGTTTCTGAGGCAATTATCTGTGTATCAGCTATCAACTGAAAA